>PUXX01000029.1 GCA_009659895.1 Campylobacterota bacterium | reverse complement strand
TCATCATTGCCCGTATTGTATGGAGGATCGATATAGATCATTTTTATTTCGTTTTCATATGCGTTTATGAGATGCTTTAAAATTTCTAAGTTATCTCCCTTGATGAGTATATTTTGACTCTTTTTATTTTGTGGCTTTGTATTCCATGCTTTGTCTTCTTTTACAAAAGTTCTTGCAGGCTCATGAGCCAAAACCCGCGCATAAGTTTTGCCAAGCCACTCAAGGGAGTAGCTCTCCTTGGATATATCGACGTTTCGCTCAATGTTGGATGTAAATTTTTCCAGCATGAAGTTACCGTCTCTATCGAAATATTGTGGAAAACATCTTCTAAGCTGTTCTATTTCGTTTGGGATGGTGGAGTGCTTGAGATCTTCTCTTTTCATTCTACTATCCTTGCCACACTATCGTTTTTTCAATTTTTCCTAAAAATCTTTGAGCTGCTTCTTTGTCTGGAGCTGGAATGATAGCCATACCCTCGATCTTTATGATATCATTATTGATGATTCCATACTGCATCGACATGCCTTGCTTGCAGATCTTGGTAGTTAGCCAAGGGCTCTGATCTTGGAGAGGTAGTGGTATTTCATATCGAGCTCAAAGCTCTCGTTGGTAGGATACTCGTAGCCAAAAACCCTCTTCCAAAGGGCGTGATCCTCCATGCACATATAAAAAAAGACCTCTTTGTGCCAAGGCTTGAGGCTTTGGTAGGCAAAAGAAAAAAGCTCCTCTTTGATAGAGGTCGGATAGGAGAGCTTCCCGGCGGCGTCCACTAACGGCATCTGCAAGATTTTGCTCTTCATCGCCCTTTGTCGAAGCTTCTTGATAACGGGCTTGATGAAAGTAAGCGTACCAAGGCTCACCAGAGCGACGCGCTTGGGATCGAAGCGCTCTAAAAGCTCTTGAAATATCGCCCCATACTCCTCTCTCCATCCCTCATAGTAGATCATAGGATGAAAATGAAACCCCACAAGCCTTCCCTTGTCGTGAATCTTTTGCGCAGCCTCCAGACGCTCCTTTAAAGAGGCGGTGAGACGCTCTTCGCTTGTGATAATCGTCTGGGGATTGAGGCTCCATGTGGTGATGATGTTGGGCGGGAAGTCGTGATCCAGCAGATAGCTGACATTGTCGCTTTTGGTCTTGAGCTCCAAGATGACGTTGGGATATCTTTTGGCAAAAGCTATGAGCGCCTCCAATACTCCCCCTCGATTGCCCCACATCAAGCTATCGCTGCTCTGTCCCGTGCCGATATGGTAGATCTCATCCTCGTCGATCGGTAAAGAGAGGAGTTTTTCTTTGAGATTGGTGTTGAAGGTGATCGTATCTTCGTTGTAGAAGCTCTGTATGGAGCAGTAGCTACAATCATACCCGCAGCTCTCCACCATATCGAGCGTCCAAAGGTTGCAGCATCTAGTCTTTGGACTCGCTACCGGACACATCCCAAAGCCCAACTTCTTGTCGATCTTGGCAAATCGTATCCGGTGTGTTTTTGCTTTATCAATAGTGAAGTCGTCGTAGCTTTTGAGCCTGTCTCGAATCACCTCATACTTTTGGCGCACAAGAGCCAAAGGCTTGGACCCATCCTCCCAAAGCTCCTCCAAGCTCCCCTCATCCCACATAAAAAGATCGATTCCCATATCGACGAGCTCTTTGAGGCTTTGGTGGCTGAGGCGATACTCGTAAGCCTTTTTTTTCAAAAAGTCTCGCTCTTTGGCCGGGAGCGACTCAAAGAGCGTATGGGCTATCTTGGCGTCAAAGTCATATTTCAAGGCAGCAGCATCCCTCGAATCATATAGTAAAACATCGCCGCCAAGACCGCCGCGGCGGGGACGGTGATGATCCACGCCGCTACGATCATCTTCAGTGCGCTTCTTTGAACAAGCTCATACTTTTTAAGCGCTTTGATCGCCTTTTTCTCGATTTTTGTCAGCTTGATCGCTCCATGCTCGAGCTTTGCGATCACCTCTTTTTCCCGGTTGATCTTTTCTATCAAGGCCTTGACCAAGAAGGGATCGGCCTTTTTGGGATCGCCTAAAGCTTCGAGGGCTCTTTCATACTCGGCCAGTCTCTCTTTTTCTTTTTGCAGATGCGCCTCTTTGAACTCCGCTTCGATAGCTTCGATATCTTTATCTCTATCTTCCAAGCGCATGAGATACTCTCTCAAAAACCCGACACCAAAGACCCCTCCCACAGCGATATGGGTAGAGCTCACAGGAAGCCCAAGGGCTGAGGCGATAATGACGGTGATAGCCGCCGCCAACGCCACGCAAAAGGCTCGGATCTGATCAAGCTCGGTGATTCCTTTGCCCACCTTTTTGATGAGCTTTGGTCCATACAGAGCCAGCCCCAAAGCGATCCCCAGAGCCCCTACCATCATCACCCACAAGGGAATCGGCGCCTTTTTGCCAAACTCTCCGCTCATGATGGCATCGTTGATACCAGCCAGTGGCCCCACGGCATTGGCCACGTCGTTGGCGCCGTGGGCGAAACTAAGAAGAGCGGCGCTAAAGATAAGAGGAATGGTAAAGAGCTGATTGATGGATTCTCGCTCATTAGGCAGACTATCGGCCCTTTTGGCGATGCGAGGCTTGATGAAAAGATAGATCCCCACTGCGATCCCAAATCCGATCACAATAGCCAAAGGCAGAGGCACCTTGACAAGATGCTTGAGCCCCTTGACGATCAAATAGCTGGCAAATGCCCAGCTCATAATGGCGATATAGATAGGCACCCACTTCTTCGCCGCGGTGATTTTGTCTTCTTGGAAGAGGACATTTTTCTTGATGATATACAAAAAAAGCGCGGCGATCGCTCCCCCAAGCACCGGAGAGATGACCCAACTTGCGGCGATCTTGCCCATAGTGGGCCAATTGACGATACTAAATCCAGCCGCCGCGATCCCAGCACCCATCACCCCCCCGACGATAGAGTGGGTCGTAGAGACAGGAGCGCCAAGGGCGGTGGCTAGATTGAGCCAGATAGCCCCGGCTAGAAGGGCTGCCATCATTATCCAGATAAACATCTGTGTATTAGCGATGAGATTTGGATCGATAATCCCTTTTTTGATGGTGCCTACCACATCCCCACCGGCGATGAGCGCTCCGGCAGCTTCGAAGATAGCGGCGATAACGATAGCTCCCATGAGCGATATGGCGCCGCTTCCTACTGCCGGGCCTACATTGTTGGCCACGTCGTTGGCACCGATATTCATCGCCATATAACCACCAAAAATCGCGGCCATCACCAAAAGATACTTATGCTCTATCTCTCCAGCGTGCATGGAGGCGTAGACCATGACTCCGGCTATGAAAAGAAGCGCGATGATGATGCGCATCCCATCACTTAGATCGAATTTACGGGCTCGTTTGACTTCTGGTATATGTTTGAGATCCATTAGCGATCCTTTAAGCGAACTTCAATCGATTGTGCATGGGCTTCGAGCCCTTCGGTGTAGGCGAGGACCGCCGCCGCCTCTCCGATATCGGCCAAAGCCTGGCAGCTAAAGGAGATGATAGAGCTCTTTTTCAAAAAGTGCTCGGTAGAGAGGGGGCTAAAAAACCTCGCCGTCCCGCCTGTTGGCAAGGTGTGGTTGGGCCCGGCGATATAGTCGCCTATGGGCTCTGGTGTATTTTCGCCCAAAAAGATAGCTCCGGCATGCTTGATACGAGGCAGGAGATCGAAGGGATTTTTGGTCATTATCTCTAGATGTTCTGGCGCAATCTGATTCATCAGCTCAACCGCTTCGCTCAGACATTTTGTGATAATGATAGCTCCTCGCTCTTGGATCGACTTTTGGGCGATCTCCTTGCGATCCAGATTTTCCAAAAAGAGCTCCACCTCCTCGCTCACCGCCTGGGCTAAAGTCGCAGAAGGAGTGATCAAAATAGAGCTTGCCATCTCGTCATGCTCCGCTTGGCTGAGAAGATCGATAGCCACATATTTTGGATTGGCGCTCTCATCGGCGATGATACCTATTTCACTGGGTCCCGCTATCATATCGATATTGACCTCTCCATAGACCAGCTTTTTGGCGGTGGCGACGAAGATATTGCCGGGACCGGTGATCACATCCACCTTTGGAATACTCTCGGTCCCGTAGGCTAAAGCGGCGATAGCGCTGGCACCTCCTACTTTGTAGACCTTCTCGATGCCGCATAGATGACACGCGGCCAAGAGCAGCTCGTTTGGCTCGTTGTTGGGCGTTGGCGTGGTGACGACGATCTCCTCGACTCCGGCCACAATCGCCGGAATGGCGTTCATAAGCAGCGAGCTCGGATAGGCCGCCTTGCCTCCGGGGATATAGAGCCCGGCCCTATCGACGGGTGTGACTTTTTGTCCCAAGATCGTGCCGTTTTTCTCAAAGTCGATCCACGATTTTGGCAGCTGCTTTTCGTGGTAGGCTTTGATACGATCGAATGCTAGATGAAGGGCGGCTTTGAGCTTTTCGTCTAGCTTCTCATAAGCCTCTTGCATCAATTTTGGATCGATTCTTAGATCCTCACTTCTCTTTGGCTCCCATCCGTCAAACTTGGCGATATGGCGAAAAAGGGCTCGATCGCCCTCCTTTTTGATCTCTTCGATGATGGAGAGGACTATGGGTGTGACCTGCTCCATATCCATATCGGCTCTGCGCAAAATCTCTTCAAAACGCTCTTGAAAATCGCTTTGATGGCTTTGGAGTATCCTCATCTCTTTCCCTTTAGAAATTTAGGTGATTGTAGCAAACTTTGCCTTGTATCTTTCTATCATGGTCTCGTTACCTTTGAGCCCTCCTTGATGGATATACAAAAGCCTCTCATCTACCATATCGTGATGTAAAAGCGTGGCAAACCCTACAGGATCGTAGAGCAGATCAAACTCCACGCCCGTATGCTGGTAAAGATCTCTCCAAAGCAAAAAAAGCTCTTTATAGAGCCGCCCGAAGCGGTATCTTTTTGGAGGTGGAAGAATTGTGGGATGATACCTGCTCTCTGGCTCAAGGGCAAAAAACTGCTCTTTGAGATACCTCTCATCTCCCACGCAAGGAGTGGTATAGACTTGAAGGCTCAGATACTTTTGCAAAAAGAGCGCCGTCGCCCCGGTGCCGGAGGGCAAAAAAACTCTTGCCTCCTCTCCCCACTCCTCGATCTCTTTTGCCAGGAGCGCCACGCCCGTTTGAGCCTCTTTGCAGCGCACACCTTCGGGCACAAGGAGCGTGGAGCCCTTTTGGATGAGTTGACTTAGCCTATTTGGATCGTCAATATCAAGCTCTTCGATGCTTCGCAGCTCCATGCCGTTTTCCAAAGCGGCGGCTAGGTTGCCCTTTGGGTTTTGTAGTGCTTTCTCATCGATAGGGGCATAGTAGATGAAGCGCCACTTCTTGAGCTTAGCCAGTTCGCTTAAGCTATACATAGCGTTGGAGTGCAAGGAGCCGTAGGAGATGAGCGTATCGATAGCAAGATCGCTTTTGAGAAAAAAGTGCAGCTTTCGGGCCTTGTTGCCACTAAATCTTGGATCGAGCAGATCGTCTCGTTTGAGGTAGAAGTGGTATTTGCCCTCAATCTTTTGAATAGGTGAATCCATAGAAGAAGTGTAATATAGGAAAATTACAAAACGGTAACAAGCCGCCCAAGAGCCGGACGACTTAGTTGACGTTGAGGCTTCTTAGATCCTCGTAGGCTTTGAGGACTCTGGCTTTCATGCTCTTTTCGCCCTCTCTTAGCCACTTTCTTGGATCGTAATACTTCTTGTTGGGCTTGTCGGGACCTTCGGGATTGCCGATCTGGCTTTGGAGATAGTCCCAGTACTTTTGGATATAACTTTTGACCCCTTCCCAAAAGGCCCACTGAGTATCGGTGTCGATATTGAACTTCACCACGCCATAATCGATCGCCTCATGGACTTTGCTCAGCTCACTCCCGCTTCCGCCATGAAAGACGAAGCTGACCGGTTTTTCCTTATCGATTCCAAGTTTCTTGCGGATATACTCTTGAGAGTTTTTGAGAATTATAGGCTCAAGCTTGACGTGCCCGGGCTTGTAGACGCCATGCACGTTACCAAAACTTGCCGCTATGGTGAAATAGGGGCTGATTTTACTGAGCCTCTCATAAGCTTCGGCCACCTCTTCAGGCTGAGTGTAGAGTTTGGAGTTGTCGATGCCGGTATTGTCCACTCCATCCTCCTCGCCGCCGGTGACGCCAAGCTCGATCTCAAGATGCATCCCCAAAGGAGCCATACGTCGCAGATACTCCTCACATGTAGCCAAGTTCTGCTCCAAAGGCTCTTCGCTTAGATCCAACATATGGGAGCTAAAAAGAGGCCGTCCGTGAAGTTTGTAATACTCCTCTCCAGCCGCCAAGAGCCCGTCGATCCAAGGCAAAAG
>PUXX01000074.1 GCA_009659895.1 Campylobacterota bacterium | reverse complement strand
TGATATCCTTGAACTGCCACGTCTCTGGGCGTTTCTTGAGTCCTTTGTCGATTCCCTCCTTGGCTCTCATCTTGGCGATCTTGCCATCCATCTCCATTTTATAAAGAGGCGCTCCAAGACCCAAGACACCAAGTTTGTGCTCAAATCCTGGGATCTCCACAGCGTTTTTGAGCTTCCATCGCCCGGCATGGTGACTACACGCCAAGACCCCAGGTCTCGTAGCCTCAGTCGGGACCGCCATCGCCACGAAGTATCCGCTCTCAAGCCCACTTACGGTATCGACGATGCGCACACGGATCTTGTCACCTTTTTTGATGCCAAGCTTCTTCGCGTCACTCGTATGGATCCATATAGGGTTATGGTTGACGGCGATCTCCATGAGGTGCTTGGAGTTGACGCTTCTGGTATGAATCATATACGGCAAGCGATAGATTGTGTTGAGAGCGAACTCATTATCCCCTTTCATGAAGTCGTGATGGACCTGCGTGACAAGATGGACCATCTCTTTGCGCTCTTTCGCATTCCTAGGATAGACAGGGATAGCATACTCTGCCCACTGATAGTCCACCAGCCAATCGACAAAGAAGTCGAGGCGCTTGTCTGGCGTATGGAATCCTTGATAGACTTTGCCATCGATCTCCACACCGATAGATTTCTTATGGCCGTCATGCTCTACCCACAAGACACCATCTTCATCTTTGAAGACTTCGTCTTTGTGATATTTGTGTCCATGAGCGTGATAGTATTCCCCATCAAACTCCACTTCTTCTTCTTGGGGCTTGTAGATATTTGTCTGCTCTGTAAAGGCTCCCCGATCTCTCATGAACTCATAGCAAGGATATTTGCTGCTCGGATAGGCCGCTTCGGCAGCTTTTTTGAGATTTGGAAGGAGGCTAAAGGCCGCTTGATAAAACTCTGGTATCGTTACCGGTCTGCTTGGATCTTCCTTGCTGGCCCAGTACTGTTTGACACCCAGCTTTCCGTCGGGATCGACATAGCGCACCATCAAGTTGGCCCAAAATTCCACCTCTTCCCAGATCTCACCAAGCCCCGCTTTCATGTGAGCTTCAAGGGTGGCTCTGGTAGGATCTTTTGGCTTCCATCCCATCTTCTCAAGAGCGACTCTCAAGGCCGGCTGCCGAAATGCCACCCACTTCTCAGGCTTTGTCGGCTCGCTTTGCTGATCGTGGCGCTCCCCGGCAAGTCCTGTTGGAAGCACGTAGTCGCAGTACCAGTTGGTCTCACTCCATGTCGGAGAGAGGTTGAAGCTAAGCTCAATAAGATCCTCTCGGCGAAGCGCCTCGATCCATCGAAAGCCGTCCGGATTGATCCAGACAGGGTTGTACATCCTAGGGATCCAGACTTTGAGCTTTTGAGGGATCTTGAAACCTCTGGCTCTCCACTTCTTCTTCCACTCCTCATCCATCAAAAGATGGGGCAGTAAGAAGCTCAGCTCATAGGTGGCCAAAGGATACTCCGGTGGCCATGGATATTCGTTCCACACCGTCACTTTTGGTGGCTGCTTGCCGTTGCTCACCGTCGCACCAAACCACTTGCCGTTGACAGAGGCTTTGTGCCAGTGGTGCCAGCTCGTACCACCCACGTCTCCTCGAAGAGCTCCTCGAAGAGCCAGGACCAAAAAGCCGCTTCTGGTGTTCATCCACCCGCCTCTATGGCCAATCGTCCCGGCCCGCCATAGATAGGTAGCGATCTTGTCCTCCGCGTCGATGAGCATCTCCCAGAGCTGATCGAGCTTGTACTCTTGGCCTTCTAGCCTGCACTCTTTGACCACGAAGTCAAGATCATATGGTCTATAGAGCTCTCGCAGCATCTCGATGAAGCTCTCATAGCTCTCGTCCTTTGGCATCTTGGAGATGTAGCCACGATCGACCATGAGCTTGAGATACTCTTTGTTGCGCATGAGTTTGCGCCAGTTGATCCAGTTTTTGACAAATTCGTGATCGACCAAATCCTCTCCGTTTTTACCCTTTTCGTTGAGGATTCTGTTGGCTAGATAGAGATAGAGCGCAGCTTCCGTCCCTGGCCAGACCGGTAGCCAAAGATCGGCCATCCCGGCAGAGTTGGAGAGTCTAGGATCGATGACCACCATCTTCGCGCCACGCTTCCTGGCATCTGCGATGAGCCCGGCACTTTGTTGGAAATAATGCCCAGCATCCGCTGCGTGAGAGGACTGCAAGAAGATAAGCCTAGCATTCGCCCAGTCCGGTGAGTTACGGTCGTCATTGGCCCACTGGATCGATCCTTGCCTAGCACCGGCACTACAGATGTTGGTATGGGAGTCATACCCGTCAAATCCAAGCGTATGGGGGATGCGGTTACCAAATCCGTTCTCGTTTGGACGACCCACATGGTAGATGAACATCTTCTTCGCCTCTTCATCCCCCTGCTCAAGAAGCTCTCGGATCTTGGCACCAATATCCTTCATCGCCTCATCCCACGTCACTCGTACCCACTTCCCTTCGCCTCTCTTGCTTCCGGGAGCTCGCTTGAGTGGGAAGGGAATTCGATCGGGATCGTACATCTGGCTCCACGTACCATACCCTTTGGCGCAGTTTCGCCCGCGGCTTCCGCTATGAAGAGGGTTTCCCATATATTTCTTGACTACCATGCTCTTCTTATCGACCCATGCCGTAAGTCCACATCCAGCCTCACAGTTGCTACATACGGTAGGGACGATGACGTAGTCGTTGACATAGATGCCCTCAGGGTTCTCTTCGCTCTGCACCCCTTTTCGATCGATTCCTCCTCGCTTCCAATCATCACCATCGAGCTCTTGGAAATCGTCCCACTCCTCAAGAGGGGGATAGAACTGAAGCTGTCTTGGAGTATTGGTAAATTTTCCAAACTCCTGGGCATTAGCCTCTGCGATCGTTTCAAACACACCCTTGCTTACTGCGATTGTCGCCGCTGCCGCTGCGGTGCCTTTGAGAAAATTTCTTCTACTTTCTAAAAAACTCATATTCTCTCTCCTTAGCTAAGAGGTAGTAATTGGGGAATGATGAGCCATACATGTTTGGTGATGTAAAGACCCACAATCGCCAGGATACCTGCAAGATAGAGCAGCGAGCTGCTTCTTGACTTGAGACTGAAATAGACCAGAGCCATAGGAATAATAAAGGCGATCCACTGACCAGCCCAAAACATAATATGATATGGCCCATGCTCTTTGACGTAGGCGATGATCGCCGCTACCTCTTCGGCCTTCATATGCCCAAAATAGTACTCACCCATATAGATCACGAAGCTCAAAAAGGCACTAGCCCCCAAAATAATGGCAAGATCACGCTTGACCTCATAGCTCCAGCCACCTCCGATGATAAGAAACACGGCACTTCCGGTAAGAAGAGCTGCTAGCATCATCTGAATGAGCTCCGCTGGAGTCTGCCAAAGCTCCCTGGCCGTCGCCTCTCCCATGATGGTCGCCGTATACATAGTCACAGGAATTGCCAATATCACAGCGACTTTGAGAAGCTTGTCGTAGAGTTCGTCGTTGAGAAACTTGAGCTCTATGAGCTTACGACACATTCTAGGAAGCTTGTCTTGATACTTGATGGCGATCTTTCTAAGCGCTATCAAGGTCATGACAAAAATGACTGCGGTAAACAGAGTCGCCATCCAGGCCCCGACGGTAATAGCACTGGTCCAGTGAGGATGGGCGAAAATATGCCACATGCGAAGAGGCTGATGCAGATCCAAAAGCGTAAAGAGCAAGAAGATATTCAAAAAGATAAAAGATATGATCGGCATCCAGATCTTGACACTCTCTCCCACTTGGTCTTTGTATCTAGCCAGCAGATAAGCCCCCACAAAGATCACACCGGTCCCAATACTCTTGGCCCACATATTGAGCGTAATCATCCAACCCCAGATCACCTGCGGGATAGGTACGTCCAACGTCACTATGGCATTTGTCGCCGCTACTGTATGTTCAACCATTAGTGGCCTCCTATATGGTCTAGATGAGTGATTTTATTGAAGAGGTTGTATCCTTCCTCTCGCTTGGCCGCCAAAGGATTGAGCTGTACCTCTCCGCCACCGACATAGAAATGTTTTGGATGGGTATTTTTCTCTGGCTTTCTCACCTTCACGCCACCATCTTTTTGATGGGCCATGATATATTTGCTAATATGGCTTGTAGGATCTTCTAGATCGCCAAAGATATTTGCCTCTACAGGACATGCCACCACACACGCTGGCATCATCTCGCTGGCTATCCTATGGGCACAGTAGGTACACTTGTCCGCGGTATTGGTCTCTGGATCCATATAGATCGCTCCATAGGGACAGGCCATCATACATCCAGCACATCCGATACATCGCTCTTTGTCGATATTGACGATGCCATTTTCAAGATAGTGCAAAGCACTCACCGGGCAGATCCGCTCACATGGAGCATCTTCACAGTGGTTACACCGAAGGGGGGTGTAGGTTCGCTTCGTCTCTGGATAGACACCCACGTCGACATATTTGACCCGAAGTCTCCAAGAGTGCAGAGGCACCTGGTTCTCTACCTTACATGCCACCTCGCAGCCCTTACACCCCATACAGAGGTTGAGGTCCACTAAAAAACCGAGCTTCATCATAACTCCTTGTAGTGTTGTAAACACCGGTTTATAAGCTAAGCTTTTGCAATTCATAAGCTTAGCGAAACACCATAATAGCGCGCTTTCCTCGCTATTTATAGTCTAGCACTCTTAGCTTAACTTATACTAAAAAATTTTAAGCCAAGAGTGATTCATGAAGCATTGGAGAGGATTTTTTTCACTTTGAACTTTTTTTTATCAAAATATGGGGTTTTTAATAAATTTTATTGATCGACTTCGAAATATTTTTTGAAATTTTTCGTCCTATTTTGACTTTAGATCTAGTTTGATTCGCATCTTCTGCAACAGGTAGTCCAATATCTCCTCTTTTGAGACATTTTTATTTCTAGATCCATAGTAGCTTGGCATATGCACCAGAGCCTTCATAGTCCTATACTCATCCCTCCAAAGTCCGGCTCTTTGCTCTTTGGCGTAGTTCATCGCCCGTTTGAGCCGCATATAGAAGCTTCCCAAAAGATAAGGATCATTGGCGTCCAAGATAGCGTAGCCTTGCTTGAGCATCTGGTAGTTGAGCTCTTTTCCTCCATCCAAGGAGATCCAGATGAGCTGAGGGCCTCGACCCTCGTTGTCGATCTTGATAAACCGAACTCTCTTGCCTCTTGGCAGATGCTCGCCTAAAAACTCCAGTGCTCTACTTTGCAGCTCTTCGCGCTTTTGATAGCTGACTTTCCCACTCTTGACGTTTGCGGTGCGAAAGGAGGCGACACCGGCAAGTTTGGCTCGCAAAGGCTTACCTTGATACTCCAGCACCACCTCGTTTTCGCTCAAAATCTCTTTGATAATCCCCTCTCTAGCCAAAAGCACTCCTACGATGAGCATCAATCCGACCACAACTCGCATGGCGACTCCTTTTTTCTTCATTGTAGACCAAATCTCTTAATCGGACGTTAAAGGCAAAAAATAGTCCCAAAGCGTCACGTCGAAGTAGTAGTTGATAGCAGGCAGCTCACTCACCTCTTTGGGATTTTGAAGAGGCTGGGGAGGGAGCCGAAAGCCTCGGGGCCAAAATTTTGAGGGGGTGGCCAAAGCGTAGAGGGGCTTTTCATAGAGTTTCGCCGCCAAAGCGATGCCAAGAGAGCCGATTTTGTGCACGAGGCCAAAATCCCCTATCCCATCAGCTCCAAAGAGCACGATATCCACATCTTTTACCATGTACGCGGCAGCCGCATCTTCGATCACTCTCACATCCACGCCAAGCTCAAAAAGCTCTTTTGCCATCGCTTCGCCTTCATTCAAAGGCGCCGACTTGGTAGTGATGACACTCACATTCCTAGCGCTTTTGATAGCCTCAAAGACCAAAGAGCTAAAGGAGTGGGTCAAGACTCTCTTTTCTTCGATAAGTTTTGAGGCTTTTTGGATGAGCGCCTCCTTTTGGCGCCGTTCGTTGGCGAAGAACTCCTCCAGTTTCCCTCCATTTTCCAAAAATCGGGCCAGATTGTAAAAAGAGGCCATATAGGGCTGTAAGAAAGGAAGCTTCTTGATAGCCTCTCTTCGCTTAAGATCTGGAAGCTTCTCAAGCACCTTTGCCGCTTTTTGAAGCAGATAGGTAGCGCCGTGGATATTGTCTTTGGCGATTTGTTCAAACTCCTCTTGCCAACCCATAAAAACTCCCTCTACTTTTATAAGCTATTGTATTTTAAAGCAACTAAAAGTAGACTTGCGCCAAAAAAGGAGAAAAAAATGGATGAACTCAATAGATTTCGCCTCATCAACAAAATCGAAGGCTACTCCTATCTGCTCTTGCTCTTTGTCGCCATGCCTTTGAAGTATCTTGGAGGATTTGCGCTCGCTACGAAGATAGCGGGATCGATTCACGGCCTTTTATTTGTGCTCTTTTGCTATCAGCTCTTTATGGTCTATTCCAAAGGATTTATCTCTAAAAAAGAGGCTTCATTCTATTTTCTTCTCTCTTTGGTCCCTTTTGGGAGCTTCTATATCGATAAAATTAT
>PUXX01000043.1 GCA_009659895.1 Campylobacterota bacterium | reverse complement strand
TGCAAGCGCTCCCAAAGACTTGACACTCGGTAGGCTTGGCGATGCCTCGCAAGATATCGCCACAGATACAGAGCTTGTGATCTTCGATCTCCTCTAAAGGCAAGATATCTTTAAAAACCACTTCCGCGTCATACGCACTATACTCCTCTTTGAGCTTCCAAGCACTTTTAGGAATATTGCCAAGTCCTCGCCACTTGAAAAGAGCTCTTTTTTCAAAATATTTCTCAATCAAACTCCAAGCGGCCCTATTGCCCTCTCTTGTGACGCTTCTTTTATACTGCACCTCCACTTCGCACCGCCCCTCTTTGAACTGGCGCACCATCATCAATACCCCTTCCATCACATCCACCGGCTCAAATCCGGCTACCACCACCGGGCGATTGTATCTTGCTGGAAACTCCTCGTATATCTTGCTTCCAGCAATCACGCTCACGTGGCTCGGCCCTAAAAAGGCATCGATGCGGTTATTGTAGCTATCGATATGCTCATCACGGCTATCGATGAGCTCACGCATCACTTCTGGCACCGTGACGTGGTTGATATGAAAAAGGACGTTGGAGAGGCCCTGTTTGATGACCTGCTCCAAAAGGGCCGCCGTCATAGGCGTGGTGGTCTCAAAACCTATGGCAAAAAATATCACCCTTTTTGCGGGATTTTCCTTGGCGATTTTGAGCACATCCAAAGGGGAGTAGACAAATCTTACATCTGCCCCTTTGCTTCTGGCATCTTGCAAACTTCCCCGACTTCCCGGCACCTTGATCATATCGCCCAAGGTGCAAAGGATAGTATCTGGCCGCTGGGCCAAGATATAGGCGTGATCGATTCGCTCCTTTGGCATGATGCAGATAGGACATCCGGGCCCGTGGATAAAGGAGATATTTTTTGGTAGAAGTTGCAAGAGTCCATACTTCATAATCGTATGCGTATGGCCGCCGCAGACTTCCATAATGTTGATAGGTTTGAGCCCTTCGGCCTCTTTGTGGATAGCCTTCGCCAAGGCTTTGATAGTCGAAGGATCGCGAAAACGATCGTAGAGTTCTCTAAGCTCCACTCCCGCCTCCGGGGCAATTGTCACTTTCATCAATGAGGGCTTGACGCTCCTGCTCTTCCATCTTTTCGATAATCTCTTGATAGAGCTTGATTGATTCTTTGGCATACTCCTCATCGATGATATTCATCGCATAGCCGATATGAATGAGGACAAAATCGCCCACCTTCACCTCATCGGCGATGAAATCGATACCCACCTCTCGCTTCACGCCCAGCGTATCGACAACCGCAGTCATCTTCTCACGATCGATGCTCACCACTTGGCTTGGGATTGAGAGACACATCAGGCAAACTCCATCTTATATCGTATCCACTTCTCCAGCCGCTCGATCGAGGCTTCATCTTTGGTGGATATCTCAAGGATATCCACGCCGGGCTTGAGGCGCTTGGCCGTGGCTTTGGCTTTTTCGATATCAAAGTCGAAATAGGGCAAGAGATCGGTCTTGGTGATAAGCACCAGATCGGCTTGGCGAAACATTACCGGATACTTTTCGATCTTGTCATCCCCTTCGGGGACGCTCACAAGCACTACATTCAGATGCGCTCCCACGTCGTAACTTGCCGGGCAGACCAAGTTGCCGACATTTTCGATGAAGCAGAGCTCTTTATCTTTTAAATTTAGATGATGCAATGCGTCATGAACCATAAAGGCGTCCAGATGACAAGCGCTTCCGGTAGTAATCTGATAGGCTTCGACACCTTTGTCTCTTAGACGCTCGGCGTCGCGGTTGGTCTCAAGGTCTCCTTCAATGACGCAAAAAGAGATTTCGCCCCGCTCGGCCAACTTTTCCAAGATCGAAGTTTTGCCGCTTCCCGGAGAGCTCATGAGATTGATAGCTAAAACTTTCGCTCTATCGAAATGGGCCCTGTTATGGGCCGCTTCGTGATCGTTTTTGTCCAAAATCTTGGTAATCACCTCGATTGTCTTTGCGTCGTTTAGTTGAGGATTTGTGCCGATTCCCTCCCTTGGGGTCCCCGCAGACTCGTTAAGAGTCTGTGGGGTATTTATACTGCATCCACAATCTTTACACATTCTCTCTCCTTATAGTAGCATCGAGCTTCCCACCACGAGCGAGATCGCCCCGGCGGTGGCGAAAGCGAGTCGCACATTCTTTCTGGTCTGAAGCAGATTGTCGTTGACAAGCCCCAAGGCAAACCCAAAGAGCATGAAAACCAGCATCACCCCAAGCGTGAAGCTTAGCACCATCAAAGGCGTCACTTCGTTGTGAGCGATAGCGCTCAAAGTCACCAGCATGCCTCTTACTCCCCCGATTCCCATCAAAGCGCCGATCGTCAAAGCCGAAGCGATACGCGTCCTAAGCTCTGCGTCGTCGTGGGAGTGCTCTTTGCCAAACCAGATGTGGATATGGCGCTTTCCTTCATGCTCGTGCCACCCGACATTGATGCGGTTGGTCGCCGCCATGAAGAGCAAAAAGAGCCCGATAGCGATAATGACGCTCGAACTTATCACATCCCCCCACGCCAAGATATCTTCGCTAAGCTCTACGCTTTGCAAAATCTTGGCAAAGATAAAGAGGCTTAGCCCATGCCCTACGGCAAAAGCGAAGGTGATGAAGAGCGTTTTGGCCCGGCTCTTGCCGATACTAAAATCGGCTATGGCGGTGAGGTGATCGGGACCGAAGGCGTGAAGAATCCCATACCAAAAGATCAGCAGCAAAGGCAACTCATGCATAGCATACCTTTTATGAATCGTTGTTCATAATTATAGTCACTTATGGTAAAATAGGCTTTAAGCGATATTCAACTTCACTACTTTTGGGACTAAAATGGAGACTTGGATCGTAGGCGACGTGCACGGCGCTATCTTTACGTTGGAAAAACTTCTCAAGAAGCTTCCAAGGAATGCGAGAATCATATTTTTAGGCGATCTGGTCGATAGAGGCAACTTCTCTAAAGATGTCTTCGAGCTGGTAACCAGCGAATATGAAACCCTCATGGGCAACCACGAATACCTCATGTTCAACTACATCCAAGACGCTCTGATTCATGGCAAAAGCTCGATGTGGAGCACCAACCCGGCATACGGCGGTGCAAAGACAATTCATTCATATAGAGACGACCTCGATACCCTCTTTCGCCATATCGAGCTTATCCCAAAGCTTCCCAAATATCTTGAAATCGAAGGCTACTTCCTCACCCACGGCTTTGGACTCCCCTACTACCACCAAAAAGAGACAAAGACGCGCCAACTCTATGTCAACCGCCTAGAAGAGCCCTATCCTGACTGGGAAGAGGAGTGGCAAAGCTATAAAGTCATCAACATCTTTGGCCACACCGCCTACGAAGAGCCCCTCTTTGGCAAAAACTATATCGGTATCGATACCGGCTGCGGCCACGGGATGCAGCTAAGTGCGGTGGCTCTGCACTCGCACAAGATCATATCGGTGGATGTCGATGAGCGAGATTTTGCCTAACTGCCCCTTTTGCGGCGCTACCAAGCTCTACACACTCTCTACGGGACAGCTCAAGTGCTCAAAGTGCAAAAAGAAGTTTAGCCCCAAAAGGCTTCAAAGAGAGGCTAAGGTTTTGCACTGCTTTTGTGAGGGAGTGAGTGCGAGAGAGTGTGCTACGAGGCTTCGGCTCAACTATCTTACGATCCAGCGCCGCTACCACCGCTTTCGCCTCGCAATCGCCTCTTTTATGGAATCAGATTTCGCCGCAAAACGCACCACGAAGGCTTTTGACGAGTATATCTACCTGCCAAAGAGCAAACGAAGGGATAAAAGGCATATCTTCGATGCTTTCAACTTCCTCACCTTCAACTACGACGATAAAATCTACAATCTGCTTTTGCCCGATCTGGCCCGCTACAAACCGGCCTTCTTGGAAGACGGCTTGGAAGATATCTACTTCAAAGAGTTCGAGCGTTTTCTTCGCCGCAGCCATATCCAAAGCAGCCAAGACGATCTTATCCGCTCCTTTTGGCGCTATTTTGAGTCCTTCATCGCCAAATACCACGGCGTCAACCGCCAAAACTTCTTTTACTACCTCAAAGAGGCGGAGTTTCGCTTCAACTTCGACTGCGAAAAGCTTACAAAAATCGTCAATTTTTCGTCAAGAAAATAGCTCTTGAATCTTGAACAATCCTTGTCATAATAACGACAAGGAGGTGGATCATGAAAACATTGACACTGACACTCATCACCACTTTGGCGCTTGCGAATCCGATCGATCTCTATCTTGAAGAGCTCGCAGCTCAAGCCAAAGCCAAAGACCCAAATTTCTCTGGCTTCAATGCCAAACGAGGAGAGCAGATTTTTACCAGCTACCATATCGGCAAGAGGGGCAAAAAAATAGCTTGCACGAGTTGCCATACCAAAGACCTCACAAAACCGGGAGAGAACATCTTCACCGGCAAAAAAATCGAGCCCCTCTCCCCAAAGGCCAACCCAAAGCGGCTCCAAGATATCAAAAACGTCAAGAAGTGGCTCAGGCGCAACTTCAAAGATGTCTACAAGCGTGAAGGCACCCCGCAAGAGAAGGGGGATGTATTGCTCTATATCATCAATCAAGGAGGATGAGATGAAAAAGAGTATCTTGCTTCTTGCGGCGATCTCACTATTTGCCGCCGACACCATTTTCCAAAAGCTCTTTAGCCCAAAAGAGCCGACGCTCTACCAAAAAGAGTGTGGCAGCTGCCATTTTGCCTATCAGCCCCAACTCTTGCCTAAACGTTCATGGCAAAAGATGATGGCAAACCTCGAAGATCACTTCGGCACCGACGCAACGCTGGGTCCAAGCGATAATAAAACGATAGCCGCCTACCTCTACGCCAACGCCGCCGATGTAAGGCCAAAGGGCGAGATGAGCGAGATGGCTCTTTCGATGCCAAAGGATAAAACGCTCCTTCGCATCACCGAATTGCCAAAGTTTAAAAAGGAGCATAGAAAAATCCCTCAGCGCTACATCGAACAAAAAGCCGTCAAGAGCCTCTCCAACTGCGCCGCCTGTCACAGGGACGCAAAACGAGGGCTTTATGAGGAGGAGAATATCCTCATACCCGGATACGGCAGATGGGAGGATTAGATGAAGGCCTATATCTGGACGCTTCCGACGCGAATATTTCACTGGCTTTTGGCTCTATATATCCTTATCGCATTTTTAAGCTCCGAAGAGGAAAATCTTCTTACAATCCACGCCGCCGTAGGTTACGGCATCGGCGTGCTCGTGCTCTTTCGCCTCATATGGGGCTTTTGGGGGCCGAGATATTCGAGGTTTCGCGACTGGCCGCTCAGCATCAAAGAGGCGATCGACTACATCTTTCACATCACCCGCCCCAAGAAGCTCTACCCGGGCCACAATCCTGCTGCGGCGCTGGTGATGATGGGGATTATCGTCGTAACCTTTTTTAGCGTCCTTACGGGGCTCCTTGCCTATGGTATTCAAGAGGGGCGAGGGATTTTGGCCTTTTTGCACTCGCCGCTTTTTAAAGAGATGGAGATTTTCGAGGAGGTGCACGAGTTTTTCACCACCCTTTTGCTCCTACTCATCGGCGCGCACTTGGCGGGAGTGGCCCTTGATTATCTCTTGCATAAAGATCAAAAAACCTATCTCTCAATCTTTACCGGATACAAAAATATCGATGCTCCAAGCGCCGCTTTGACGCCTATACAAAAGGTGATCGCAACTATTTTACTCACTTTGGCGCTTTTGACGCCGATCGCAGCTCTCAACTCCTCTCTTACCGGCTCCATTTATGCTCCTATCGAGTATGAAGAGGAGCATAGCGCCTTTTTCGAGGAGTGCGGCAGCTGCCACACCCTCTACCCTCCCTTTTTGCTTCCCGCTCGTTCGTGGCAAAAGATGATGGCGAACCTCGAAGATCACTTCGGCGACGACGCCTCTTTGGATGAGCCTACAAGAAAGAGCATCGAAAATTTCCTCACCCAAAGAAGCGCCGAGTTCTCCACTAAAGAGGCAGCCGTCTACATCCTCTCTTCCCTCAAAAGCGCCACTCCTCTTGCCATTACCGAGACACCCTACTGGAAGGCTAAACACGCCCAAATTGATGATACAATATTTACAAGCAAAAAGGTGCGATCCAAAGCCAACTGCAAAGCATGTCATACCCACATAGAAAAGGGGCTTATCGAAGATGATCAGATTACATTGCCAAAAATCTAATCTCATCCGATGGTTTCTCGTTGCGGCGCTGCTTCTCTCCTTCGCTTTTGGAGATGAGGATGACTATGAAGAGGAGCATATGCCAAAGGATCTAAGCTTTTTGCACCTTAGCCCCTCCCAGCAGCTCCAATTCAAAGAGCTCCTCTCCCACTACTTCGATCGCCTCCATACAATCCACGAAAAAGAGGAAAAACTCGAAAAATGGCTTGAGAAAAACTTCGTAAAAGAAAACTTCGACAAAGCGGAGTATCTTAAAAGGAGCGTCGAGCTCAAAAAGGAAAAAGTGCGGATCGAAGCCGACTTTTTAGCCGATCTTCACAAACTCTTAAGCCCAAAACAGCGCGAAAAGTTCGCACGATATATCGAGGAGTGGGAAGATGAGTAGAGTCTTGCTCATCGAAGACGATCTTCAGATGCAAAAGCTCATTCACGACTACCTTGAGCGCTTT
>PUXX01000057.1 GCA_009659895.1 Campylobacterota bacterium | reverse complement strand
TTCATCGAAGAGCATACGGAAGATTTTAGGTTTTATGAGGATTTTATCAAGAGTTTTCGTATGGTGCCCACCACCGAAAAGATCGGCGTCGATCTTGTCGATATCGCTACCTTGGCGGAGTTGATGATGGATATGAAGACGGTGATTTTGGTAGGCAACGGGGTGCAAAAGTATGCCCACGGCACCGAAGTTATCTGGGCGATTGACAGCTTGGCGGCGATGCTGGGGCTCTTTGGCAAAGAGGGGTGCGGGGTGAGCTTCTTGGGCGATACCTCGTTGGGGCTGGACGATCCTTTCAAGGTCGAGGCCAAAAGAGTTATAAAGCCCGAAGTCGACTTTGGCGCCTATGATCTATGCTTCATCCAAGCCTCCAATCCAGCCGTCACTATGCCAGATAGCAAAAAGGTGATCGAAGGGCTCAAAAAGAGCTTTTGCGTCGTTTTTGGGCTCTATGATGACGAGACGGCCCAACTAGCCGATCTGGTGATACCGGCGAAGAATTTTTTACAAAAGAGCGACATTCGCTTTAGCTACGGGCATGAGTTTGTGGAGCTGATGCCAAAACTGCAAGAAAACGACAAGGCGCTGAGCGAATATGAGCTCACGAAAGAGATGTTCAAGCGCTTTGGGCTAGGAGACCTTGAAGCGGAAGAGACCTATATCGAGCACTTTACCAAGCAACTCAAAAAGAGGGGCGACTACTTTGTCTTGCCAAGTTTTGAGGAGGTGCCCTATAAAGATGGGTTTGAGGAGCCCTTTTGCTTTATCGACGAGGTCGAGGATGAGTTCGATTATGTGAGCGAGGGCTACTATCTCATCACGCCCAAGCCAAAAAACGCCATCAACTCCCAGTTCAAGCGTGATCCTTTCTTGTATCTTCCCCTTCGAAGCGGTTTTAAAGACGAAGATAGAGTGATAGTGAGCAGTAAGTGGGGAGAGGTGGAGATGGAGGTGCGCCTTTTGGCGGAGCTCAGAGATGATTGCGTGTTGGCCTATAGCGGAAGCGCCATCAACTACGTCACGCCTCCAAAAGCGGACAACTACGGCAACAACGCCGTCTTCCAAGAGCTTAAAGTCCAGATACGAAAGGCTTGAGAATGGATCTACGAAAAATCGATCAAGAGTATGTGCTCCACACCTACGCCAGAAACTATGTCAACTTCAAATACGGCAAAAACGCCAGACTCTACGACGAGGAGGGCAAGGAGTATATTGATCTCACCAGCGGTATCGGGGTGGTGAGCGTCGGGCACGGCAATGAGAGGCTCAGCCGCGCCATTTGCGATCAAGCCCAAAAGATTATCCATATCTCCAATCTCTTTTTGATTGAGCCCCAAACCCTCTTGGCAAAGAGGCTCGTGGAGCTAAGCGGCTACGATATGCGCCTCTTTTTCGCCAATAGCGGCGCCGAGGCCAACGAGGGAGCTATCAAAATAGCCAGAAAATATGGTGAAGTAGACGGAGAGGTGAAGCGCTACAAGATCATTACGCTCCAGCACTCTTTCCACGGGCGCACCATCACCGCGCTCAAAGCTACGGGGCAAGAGGCGATGCATACCTATTTTGGCCCCTTTCCTGACGGGTTCGTCTATGCCGAAAATATCGATCATATCGAATCTCTCATCGACGATCACACCGTAGCGGTGATGATAGAGCTCATTCAAGGAGAGGGGGGCGTGGAGCCTCAAGAGAGACAAAGAGTGCAACGACTGGCCCAAACGCTTCGCCAAAAGGATGTGCTCCTTATCGTCGATGAGGTGCAAACGGGAATCTATCGCACGGGAGAGCTTTTGGCAAGCAACCTCTACGAGATCGAGCCCGATATCATTACACTCGCAAAAGGGCTTGGAGGAGGAGTCCCTATCGGTGCTATCATGACACGCCTTAAAAGTATATTCGCTCCCGGCGATCACGGCAGCACCTTTGGGGGCAACTATCTTTCCACAAGAGCCGCTTTGGAAGTGGTCAATATGTTAGAAGAGTATAAAGAGAGTGGCCGCCTTGATGAGGTGATGATCTACTTTGAAGAGCGGCTCAAAAATGTAGCCAAAGAGTATGAGAGGCTTTTTGAGAAGGAGGTGGGCTTGGGATTTATGCGAGGGCTTCGAGCAAGAAGCGCCGATATCCAAAACGAGGTCCTCTCCAAAGCCTTCGAAGAGGGGGTGCTGGTCTTGAAGGCTGGGCGAAATACCGTGCGCTTCTTGCCTCCTCTTACGATCACGAAGTCCGAGATCGACGAGGGTTTTGAGAGGTTTACAAGGGCGCTGGAGAGGATTTGACAAGTCGTACGAAAAAAGGTACGATAGAAGAAAGGAGCTATGATGACGAAGATACTCAATGTCTCCAAAGCGAGAGAAAATCTCTATAAGCTCATCGATGAGGCGGCTCAGACTCATGAGCCTATCGTGATCAAAGGAAAAAGAAACAGCGCCGTTTTGCTGAGTGAAGAGGATTTTCGAGCCATTCAAGAGACGCTCTATCTTCTTTCTGTACCGGGTATGAGGGAGTCTATCGTCGAGGGTATGAAAACGCCTATCGATGAGTGTAGTGAAGATTTGGAATGGTGAAATATCGAGTCGTTTTTACGAAACAGGCTCAAAAAGATGCGAAAAAGATTCAAAAAGTCGGACTCAAAGCCAAAGTGGAGCGATTGTTGCAGATTTTGAAAGAAAATCCCTATACGCCGCCTTATGAAAAGCTCATAGGCGATCTCGAAGGAGCTTATAGCCGACGGATCAATATCAAGCATAGGCTTGTCTATCAAATTGTCGAAGATGAGAAGGTGGTTAAAATTCTTCGTATGTGGACACATTATGAATAGAGCGCTGCTGCTCTTTTTGCCTTTGGTGTTGGTGGCGGGTGAGCCGTGGCTCTCTACTTTGAAGCGCCAAGAGCTCAATCTCACCAGACAAAAGGCTATCGAAGAGGCGAAGAAGCTCCAGTTTAGCTGGATCAATCCTATTAAGATGAGCTATCTCTACCAAAAAGGGGATCAGTTCCCCAATCAGCGTCTTGAGAACTTCACGATCAGCGTCGATCAGCCCATTTTCAAAAGCGGCGGCATCTACAAGGCTATCACCTATGCTTTAGCAAAGAAGCGAGAATCCCTTTTGGGAGTGAAGCTAACGAAAAAGGAGCTCATCGCCCAAGTGTTGGAGCTCTTGTATAACTACAAAAAGAGCCTCTATCAGATCCAAAAACAAAAATTCCTCATTCAAAACGCCAAGCTCGACGTTCTTATCAAAAAGGAGCAGTATCTTAGCAACGAGATCGATAGCACCTTTTTGGATAACGCTATCTTGCAAAAAAACCAAAAAGAGCTCACACTCCTCACACTCAAACAAAATCTTAGCGACATCGAAGAGAGACTCGCCGCTTTGAGCGATATCGATCCGGATAATATCACGCTGCCAAGATTCAAACTCATACGAAAAGATCGCTATTTGGATGAAAATTTAGCTCTACGAAAGAGTCGCCAAACGATCGATGCGGCGAAGGATTTTTACTATATGACGATTGCCAGATACCTGCCTCAAATCTCTCTACAAGCCAGTTACAACTACCAAAAGATGCAAGGAAGCCTCTTCGTGCCAGATTACAGTTACGCCGATCACTACTCCACCTACGGGGTGCGTTTTTCCATGCCCCTTTTTGATATCAACTCCTTCCACAACATCGAGATAGCCAAACTCGATCTTCTCAAATCCAAAAACAGCCTATCTCAGCTGCGCCGAGAGAAGGAGAAGCTCTTTGACAATATCGCAAAGCAGCTTACGATCGTGCAAAAGAAGATAGCGCTCTCAAAAGAGGATAAGAAGCTCTACCAAAAGCTCTACGACGATACCAAAGAGCGGGTCAAAGCGGGAGAGAAGACAGAATATGACGAAGAGATCATGGCCAACTCTTTACGCACCAAAGAGCTCGATATTCGAATCTATGAGATAGATCGCCAACTTCTTTTGCTCAAACTCTACAAAGAGCTCAGCGATGAAGCCATTTAGTCTCTTTTTTTATGAGTGGCTCTACGGGGAGCGGGGCTACTACGCCAACTTTCCCGAGATTGGCAAGAGCGGCGACTTCTTTACCGCCGTCTCCGTCACGCCCCTTTTTGGAGGGGCTATCGCCAACCATATCTATCGCCGTATCAAAAGAGGCGAACTTAATCCTAAAGCCACCATTTTTGAGGTGGGGGCTCATAGGGGCTATCTTTTGGCCGATATCGTCCAGTTTCTCTACACCTTCGAGCCCGATCTCATAAATAGCCTCAGCTTTGCTATCGTCGAGCCTTTTGAGAGTTTGAGGGCCGTTCAAAAAGAGTATTTTCAAAGTAGTTTCGGCGATAGGGTGAAGCTGCGACACTTCAAAGATTTTAGCGAAGTGGAGTGTGAAGAGGGGTTCGTCGTGGCCAACGAGATTTTCGACGCTTTTCCTTGTGAGCTCATCTACAAAGAGCAGATGGGCTATGTGGAGGATTTTAAGATCATCTGGGGTGAGATGGACGAGGATATCATGCGTATCGCCAACCGCTACGGCCAGACAAAAGGAGAGGTGGCGCGAGGCTATGAGCGGTTTGCTATGAAGATGGCCGAGGCTTTTGGAACGTGCGAGTTCGTCACCTTCGATTACGGAGATCTGGAGGTAAGAAACGACTTTAGCATCCGAGTCTATACCAAGCACCGGGTCTATCCCTTGTTCGACGAGGCTCTTGATATCAAACAAGCTTTTGGCAGGAGCGATATCACCTATGACGTCAACTTCTCTCACCTTATCGATGCTTTTGAAGATGCCGGATGGCAAAAGAGCGCCTATAAGACACAGATGGTGGCGCTGGTCGATTTTGGTATTATGGAGCTATTAGAAAAGATCATGGAGGTCAAAGGGTTCGAGCTTTACAAAAGAGAGCTTGAGAAGGTGAAGGTCCTCATCAACCCTTCCATGATGGGGGAGCGCTTTAAGATGGTAAGCTTTATCAAGTAACAAAATTTTGCTACAATCCCCCAAAAGGAGCGTAGATGAGAGAAGTGATTCTTATTTTGTTCATGGCTCTGGCTCTTTTGGCGGATGAGGTCAACGGCTGGACGCCTCTGCATGAGGCTATCTATAAAGAGGACCTCAAAAGAGTCGAGGAGCTCGTGGCCAAAGGCGCCGATATAGAAGCGCCCAGCAAGGCCGGTATCACGCCTCTACTTATGGCCGTGAAGATGCGCAGTCTCCCAATTGTCAAATTTTTGGTCGAGCATGGAGCCGATGTGGATGAGAGCGACGGCAACGAGATGACGCCGCTCCACTATGCGGTGGGACAGCGGCGCTATAAGATAGTGGAGTATCTTATCAAGCATGACGCCGACATCAACGCCAAGAATCGATATGGGATCACTCCTTTGCACCAAGCAGCCTATATGGGGGATGTGAAGCTTATCGACTTTTTGCTCAAGATGGGAGCCGATCCCAATATTAAAAACGCTTTAGGGATGAATCCTTGTCAACTCGCCTATGCCAGGCATAGATTTTTGGTGGCACAATATCTAAGCAGTTTTACCAAAGGAGAGTGTCGTGTTGGTGACGATTAATGGAGAAAAAAGAGAGATTAAAGAGGGGGCGACCATCGCTGATATCCTAAAAGAGCTGGGAGTCCAGGACAAAGTGATGGCGGCGGCGGTGAACATGAATATCGTCAAAAAAGAGGAGTGGCCGACCTACCGCCCCAAAGAGGGAGACAAGATCGAATTTTTGGGCTTTACCGGCGGAGGATGATCGCCGCAGCGATGGCGAAGCCCCCGTCGTGGGTGATGGAGAGGCTGCGATCTTGAATCAAAAAGAGCTCCTCTTTATGGTTGAGGAGCCGAAAGTTTGGCGCGCCGGAGGGCTCTTTGTAGATTTCGATATCTTTGAAGCCAAGTTTCTTCCCTATCCCGCATTTCAAAGCTTTGGCTATCGCCTCCTTCGCCGCCCAGTAGCCGGCGATGCTCTCGATGCGATTTACTTCTTGGAGCTCTGAGGGGAGTAAAAAGCGCTCAAGCCCCTTTGTCCCAAATCTTTTGTGAAGTTTTTCGATCCTATCAATTGAGACGATATCGATGCCTATCATTAAAGCTCTTTTTGATAAAATTATAGCAAAGGAGAGTGAGTGGAGAGTGTTTTATACTATTTGGGACTGCCTTTTGTCAAATTTTTTGAGAGTCTGGAGCGCTTCGGAGCCTTTTTGCTTTTTCAAGCCAAGCTCTTGCCTCTATATTTCAAGCCCCCTTACAGGGTCAAAGAGACGCTACAACAAATCGACATCATAGGTGTCGGATCGCTATTTGTGATCTCTTTGACGGCTATCTTTACGGGGCTGGTGGAGGCTATCCAGCTCTATCACGGCTTTCACAAGTTTGGAGCCGAGAGCTTCATGGGCTATACCATTTTCGTCTCTATCTCCAAAGAGCTGGGCCCAGTCTTTGGGGCTTTGATGCTGGTCTCTAGAGCGGTGAGCGCTATGACGGCGGAACTTGGCACCATGCGGGTAACAGAGCAGATCGACGCTATCGATACCTTGGCTGTCGATAGCAAGAAGTATCTCATCATCCCCCGGGTCGTGGCTACGACTATATCGACGCCTCTTTTGGTGATTGTCTTCGTCTTTTTAGGCAACGTCTCAGCCTATCTTATCTCCACCTACGCTTTAGGAGTCAATCCTACCGAATATAAAAATACCATTACGACCTATTTGGAGTTTAGCGACATCGGCACGGGGA
>PUXX01000042.1 GCA_009659895.1 Campylobacterota bacterium | reverse complement strand
TAGATTCTATTCGCTCCTTTTATCCGATCAAGAGCCGACCTTACCTCACGCCCACGACCTTTTACAAAAGCGAAGTGGAGCTGCTAGATAGATTGAGCAAACAAAGCGACCCTAAGGATTATGTGATTACATGGTGGGACTATGGCTATCCTATCTGGTACTATGCGCATCTAAATACTCTCATCGATGGGGGGAAACACAATGAAGACAACTTCATTGTCTCTAAAGTCCTCTCCACCTCTGATCAGACTCTAGCCTATAACCTCTCCAAACTCTCCATCAAGACCTACGTGGAGACCAACCGCACCGTAGCACCTCAGCTCTTTATCAAAGATGGCAAGCCTATCGATGTGGAGAGCTTTTTCGAAGAGCTCTCAGCTTCCAAGATCGACCAGAACCTAAGTCAAGATATCTATCTCATGTTTCCACATCGTATGCTCAATATCTTTCCGACCGTGATTATGTTTAGCCAAAGGGATCTCAATAGTGGCAAACGCTATCCCAGGCACTTTTTTTATAAAAAAGGGATCAGACAAAGGGGGAATAAACTCTATATTGGTAGCATTATGGTCGATCTGCAAAAGGCGATGATCCATATAGGCAACAAAAGCCTGCCGGTCAAAAATTTTGATGTCGTCACATTTGATCAAGAGGGTAAAACCCACATCAAGCGTCAGCCTATCCACGATCAAGGTCTCAGCGTCATCATCAACCAATCATTCGGTGAGGGACTCATAGTCGATGATTTTTACTACGACTCTCTCTTTTTTAGGCTCTATTTCTTTGATGATTATGACAAAGAGCTTTTTGAGCCGGTGATCAGTAGTCCATGGATGAAGATCTACAGACTCAAATGAGCCCCAAAGATCACTTTGTCAAAAGAGCCTTCGATCTAGTGCTAGCCTCTGTGGGGCTGGTGGTCGCAGCCCCTCTTATCGCTCTGTCATGGATCGTGGCTACTTTGGAGACCAAAGAGAATGGCTTTTTTCTCCAAAGACGTATCGGTAAGGATGGTAAGCCTTTTAAAATCATCAAGATCCGTACCATGTATCCCATAGAGGGTACGACCATTACCACCGCTTCCGATCGGCGTATCACGAAAAGTGGGAGATTTTTTAGAAAATACAAGATCGACGAGCTCCCTCAACTTATCAATATTCTCAAAGGGGATATGAGCTTCGTGGGTCCTAGGCCTGATGTACCGGGCTATGCCGACAGGCTCCAGGGTGAGGATCGTATCATCCTCTCGGTGCGTCCTGGTATCACAGGTCCTGCCTCTATAAAATACAAAGACGAAGAGGAAATTTTGGCCAGAGTGGACGATCCGAAGCGATACAACGACGAAGTGATATGGCCCGATAAAGTGCGCATCAACAAAGAGTATGTCAAAAACTGGTCTTTGAAAAAGGATATAATATATCTTATCAAGACGCTTAAGGGATAGCGATGGCTCTTGCGTATAAACTACCATATACCTACAAAGATTATAGCCAGTGGGAGGGCGATTGGGAGCTTATCAATGGTGAAGCCGTAGCTATGGCCCCAAGCCCCTTCGGTCCTCATCAATCTTTATTGATAGCGATTAGTAGCGATATACGAAATGCTTTGAAAAAATGTCCAAAGCGATGTTTTGTCTATGCGGAGCTTGATTACATTATCGATGAATTCAATGTCTTTCGTCCCGATATCGCTCTTGTCTGCCAAAAGGTCAAAGATTTTATCCGTATACCACCAAAACTGATTGTAGAGATACTCTCTCCTTCAACGGCTCTAAAAGATAGGACCATCAAATTCCAGACATATCAGAACGAGGGAGTGGAGTACTATATGATGGTCGATTATGAGCTTCGAAAAGTAGCCCTTTATAAGCGTATCGATTTTGAGTATAAAAAGATCGATGAAAAAGAGGGTGGAGTGATGGAGATGGGGATTGAGAGTTGTAAAGTAGAGTTTTTTATCGATGAGTGGTGGGAGGTGATTTGATGTGCGCGATAGAGTATTATACCTATGAGGACTATAAGCAGTGGGAGGGGGATTGGGAGCTTATCTATGGTCAACCGGTAGCAATGGCTCCAAGCCCGATGATCACGCACCAAGCTATCGCTTTTGAGATCGCTTATCAATTAAGAGAAAATTTAGAGTGTGAAGAGTGTCTGGTCGTGTTGGAAGAGGATTGGATCGTAGAAGAAGATACGGTTGTGCGTCCCGATGTTTCGCTTATTTGCGATGAAGAGGGAGATTTCATCACAAAAGCGCCTCATATTGTAGTCGAAGTCGTATGTCCCCAGACTGCTAGAAGAGATGAGAAGATCAAGTTTGAGATCTATGAAAAAGAGAAAGTGCCATACTATATCCTAGTCTATCCAAGAGAGCTCAAGGCAAAAGTTTATAAACTCATTGATGGCCGTTTCGATAAGGTCGCAGACTTTACCAATGAGCGCTATGAATTTGATCTGCCGTGCTCTACGGCCATAGATTTTAGCAAAGCCTTTAAAAAATTTAGAAAGAAAAAATGATGCAAAAGATTCTTATTACCGGTGGTGCTGGATATATAGGAAGCCATGTGACCAAGGAGCTTTTAAAAAGAGGAGATTACAAGATCACTGTCGTGGACAATCTCTCTACTGGATTTGAAGAGACGATTGGAAGACTCAAGAAATACTATGGTGATTTTGAGTTTCGAAAGTTCGATCTTAGCGATTGGAAACAAACCCACGATCTCGTGGCGGAGGGATTTGATGCCATTATCCATTTTGCTGCGGCTTTGGTGGTGCCAGAGTCGGTGGAAAATCCACTCAAATATTATCTCAACAACACCGCAAATACAGCCAATCTCATCCAGGCTGCTGTTCAAAATGGCGTAGGGAAATTTATCTTCTCCTCTACTGCCGCTGTCTATGGAGAACCAGCGTCCATTCCCCAAACCGGCATAGCCGAGGATGCCCCCACAGCTCCCATCAATCCCTATGGCCACAGCAAATTGATGAGCGAACAGGTCCTCAAAGATGCCGCAAAAGCCCATGAAGGATTTAAGTATGTTGCCCTTCGCTATTTCAATGTAGCAGGTGCTGATATGGGAGGAAAAATCGGCCAGTCCACCAAAAACGCCACCCATCTTATCAAGGTAGCTGCCCAGACCGCCTTGGGCAAGAGGGATCGTATGTACATCTTTGGTGATGACTATCCGACCGCTGATGGGACCTGTATTCGAGACTATATCCATGTCGATGATCTAAGTCTTGCTCATCTGGAGGCCCTGGATTATCTAGAAGATCATCAAAGCGATATCTTCAATGTGGGATATGGTCGAGGATATAGTGTCAGTGAAGTAGTCCAGACTATGAAGGAGATAAGCGGTCAAGACTTTGAGGTAGTGGTCACCGATAGGAGAGCGGGGGATCCAGCAGCGCTCATCGCCGATAGCTCCAGACTTCGTCAAAAGACCTCGTGGCGTCCTCAGTATGACGATCTGGCTCTTATTTGCAAGAGTGCCTTGGAATGGGAGAAGAAACTATAAGAGTCGCTATCGTTCATGACTGGCTTGTGACTATCGCCGGAGCGGAGAAGGTCCTCATCGAGCTCCTTCGTCTCTTCCCCGATGCCGATCTTTTTGCCCTGGTCGATTTTTTGGACCAAAAGGATCGCAAGAAGATATTTGGCAAAAAAGCCAAGACCACCTTTATCCAGCATCTTCCTTTTGCCCGCCGCGCTTTTCGCAACTATCTTCCCCTCTTTCCAAAGGCGATAGAGAGCTTGGATTTAAGAGGCTATGATCTTATCATCTCCTCCTCCTGGGCCTTCGCCAAAGGGGTCAAAAAAGAGCCCCACCAAAAGCATATCTGCTACTGCCATACTCCCATTCGCTACGCCTGGGATCTGAGGGAGGAGTATCTTGGGCATCTATCACCCATCAAACGTCCAGTGGTCGATAGAGTTTTGGAATCTATTCGAAAATGGGATCGTCAAAGAAGTAATTCCATAGACCGATTTATCGCCAACTCCTCATGCGTCAAGGATCGGATCGCCAGGATCTACGATCAAGAGGCGGTGGTGGTCCATCCACCGGTAGATACCCAAAAATTTACGCTCTGTAGGCAAAAGGAGGAGTACTATCTTACACTCTCTAGACTTGTACCTTATAAAAAGACGGCCCTCATTGTCGAGGCCTTCAATCAGATGCCCAATAGGCGCCTTAAGGTCGTGGGAGTGGGAGAGGAGTATGAGAGGATCAAGAACATGGCGAAGGAAAATGTGGAGGTGCTTGGGTACAAAGAGGATGATGAGGTGGTGGAGCTGATGCGAAAGGCCAAAGGGTTTGTCTATGCGGCTTTAGAGGATTTTGGGATCGTGATGGCCGAGGCGCTAGCTTGCGGCACACCGGTGATCGCCTATGGTGTGTGTGGGGCTAGAGATATTGTCACTCCTAAAAGTGGGATTGTGTTTAAAAGACAAGATCCCAAAAGCATCCAATTGGCTATTGAAAGATTTGAGAGCCAAAGATTCGATCATGAGAAGATAAGAGAGTCTGCGCTACAATTTTCTCAAAAGAATTTTTTACAAAAAATAGACAAGATCGTCCATGAAACTCTTTAAAAGATTGATGCCGTTGATACTTATCATTGCAGATATGACTACGATCGCACTGGCTCTTTTCTTGGCTTACAACAGTCGGGCGTGGATCATCGAGCCAAACGATATCGCTTTTGAGAAGTACCTCCTCTTTATCCCGATCTATCTGGTACCAATAGCGCTTTTTGCCTACGAGGGGCTCTATCGGTATCGGTACGATTTTTGGCAGGAGACTAGATTGATTCTCCAGGGCATCATCCTCTCTGCTTTGATCGTTTTTTCCTATCTTGCGCTTACTAGAAGCGTAGAGCACTACTCAAGATTCGTCATAGTTGCCACATTCTTTTTTATGGCGCTGCTCTTGCCTCTGCAAAAACGTCTGTTAAAATGGCTCTTCTTCCATATTGGATGGTGGAAGAGGGAGGCCAAGCTCTATGGAGATGATGACTTTTTAAAAAAAAGTATCTTCGAAAACTCCTATCTTGGCTACGTTGAGGCCTCCAATGGTGCAAAAAGTGTCTTCGTCAATGCCAGTGAGCTTCAAAGCGATCAGGTCGATCGGATCTTGACAGAGGAGATTCGCAAGCACCATGAACTGCTCTTTATCCCTTTGCTCAAAGATTTCAATCTCTCCCAATCCAAGATCTTGGAGCTCTTTGAGAGCAGAGCCAATCTGGTGCTTTTGACCAATCGTCTAGCAAGTCCTCTCAATCTTGTTATCAAGGATCTCAGTGACAAATTGCTAGCCGCGCTTTTTTTTGTGACTACGCTCCCTTTGATGGGAGTGATTGCAGGAGTACTCTACCTCTCTCAAGGCTCGGTACTCTATCGTCAAAAGCGGCTGGGAAAGGGGGGCAAGGTCTTTGAAGTGCTCAAGTTTCGTACGATGCATGAAAATGCGCAAGAGCTTTTGGAAGAGTATCTCAAAACGCATCCCCAAAAGGCCTTGGAATGGCGCACATATCGAAAACTCCGTGGCTATGATCCAAGGGTGACGAAAGTGGGCAGACTCCTTCGCCAATACTCCCTCGATGAGCTTCCCCAGTTGTTCAATGTTCTTAAAGGAGAGATGAGTTTAGTGGGCCCTAGGCCCTATATTCCCCAGGAGTTGGAGAAGCTAGATGAGCACAAGGAGATCATCTTAAGCGTCAAGCCGGGCATCACCGGCCTGTGGCAGGTTCTGGGCCGTAATGAGCTCAGCTTCCAGGAGCGGATCTTGATCGATCGGTGGTATGTCTACAACTGGTCTTTGTGGGGAGATCTGGTGATCTTACTCAAGACCTTCAAAGCCATCTTCGATAAACATCGGGCCTATTGATCTGCTTTGATCCTAAAAAAGAGATGGGCCATGACACTGACGAAGTAGACCTGCAAGATCATCCCGGCAAAGGGAATAAGAGTGATAAGATAGAGAATGGCTGTCGTCCCCATCACTTTGGTACGGTATCGTTTCAAGATCGTCTCCAGCTCTTTTGCTCTATAGATCTCCCCACCCACATCCAGGCTCAAAAAGGAGTGGAAGAGATAGTAAAAGGGAATATTGATGGCCAGGGCATTAAGAAGAGGGATGAAGTAAAGAATAATAGCTAGCAAAAAGAGCCCTATGGATTTGAGGATGATCTTGAGAGCTAGCCAAAGATACTCCAAAGCCCCAATGCCCCCTTCGATCGGGATATGGGAGTAGTGGCGTCTGTGGATCTCACGCACGACGGTGGGGGTGAAAAATCCCATGATGATCGTAGCGGTCGCGGTAGAGAGCAAGATCGCTAGCAGCGTACCCAAAAGGGCCAAAATTGTACCAAAGAGTATCTTGAAAATTGCACTGCTAGCAATAGTGGCGATCCAGGGGTGCTCCTGGACAAAGTTGGCGATCGCGGGATCTTGGATGGCGTTTGGGTCCTGGGCTAATTGGGAGAGGATATCTAGCAGCTCCCCTCCCGCGCCCCAAAAGAGCCAGCTAAAGAGCAAAAGCGTAAGAAAGAATGGAGCGAAGGTGAGGGTGAGGAACTTTTTTGTCAAAAAGTCCTCCAGGGCTGCGGTGAATATCGATTTTTGCATCGTTGTCCTTTTTGTATTAAAATTGCAAAAACTATAAGGAGTCTTGCCTGAGCTGTTTTATTTTACCAAAAGTGCTGGAAGGTTATGAGCTACAAAAGGCTCTCAAGCGCCTCAAGATCAAACTAAGCGACATCAAAAAGATCTACTACGCCAATACCAAAACGCTCCTTTGCCTCAAAAAAAGGGTCAAAACGAAGATCGATCGAAAGATGTTTCCCACAAAAGAGGAAGAGACAGAGATCATCTATGTCCATGATTTTGTGGAGCGCTATCGCTATCTTATCGATCAGGAGCGTCGAGCCGAGATCGAAGCTACCATTAGTGAGATCAAAAGCCTAAGCGGGCAGGAGCGTGAGCTCTTTGGCAGAGCCATACTAGGCCTCAAGGGGAGCAAGGAGCCCTCCAGGCTCAATCTCTACTTCGTACGATTTGGACGCAGCAAAATTATCGATACCGAAATAAGCAGTGGCGATATTGTCCTCATTAGCAGAGGCGATCCTCTCAAAAGCGATCTCACCGGTACCGTCAGCGAGGTGAAGCGAAACTACATCACCGTAGCTTTTGAACAGCGCCCGCCAAAGTGGGTCTATGGTGATGGTATAAGAGTCGATCTTTATATTAACGACGTCACTTTCAAAAGGATGGAGGAAAATCTCCAGCTCCTTCGTCACGCTACAGGCTTGAGACGCCGCATGCGCAATATCGCTTTGGGGATCTGGGAGCCCCAACCGATCCAAAAAGTGGCCTTTGAGTCCAAAACGAGGCTCAATGAGACTCAAAAAGAGGCGGTACAAAAGGCTCTGGGCGCTGAAGCTTTTTTGATCCATGGACCTCCAGGCACAGGCAAGACATCCACGCTTATAGAGCTTATCTTGCAGGAGGTGCAAAGGGGCAAAAAGGTACTAGCTACCGCTGATTCCAACACTGCCGTGGACAATATGCTCCAGCGTCTGGCAAAACATGATTTGAGTCTAGTGCGGATCGGTCATCCTGCTAGGATCTTGCATGAGCTCGAGGAGTTTAGTATCCATGCCAAGTATGAAAAGAGTCTAGAAGCTCAGGCGATCAAGAGAGGATGGGAAGAGGTGGGGATGCTGGTCAAAAAAAGAGATGAGCACTCCAAGCCCACGCAGGCCAGAGCTAGAGGCATGAGCTTTGATCGCATCTTGAGCCTGGCAGCCAAAGGCAAGAGTCAAAGGGGGGTGAGTGTTGCGACGATGCAGTCGATGGCCCAGTGGATCAAGTGGGATCGCAAGGTCGATAGCATGGTAAAATCTTTGAAATTCGAGGAGGAGCAGATCTACAAAAAGATCATCCAAGAAGCGGATGTGGTCCTCTCTACCAATGCCATGATCATGAGTGATATGCTTAAAGAAGAGATATTTGATGTCAGCGTCATTGATGAGGGGAGCCAGCAGGTGATCCCATCCACCCTCATTCCTATCATGAAATCATCCTCTTTCGTCATCGCCGGGGACCACAAGCAGCTGCCACCCACAGTAGTGAGTGACGAAAAGGAGCTTAAAGTCTCCCTCTTTGAGGAGCTTATTGAGCGGATTTCATCGTCGATGCTGCGTATTCAGTATCGTATGCATGAAAAGATTATGGGATTTAGCAATGAGCGATTCTATGATGGCAAACTCATCGCCGATGAGAGCGTCAAGGATCACACCATCGCCGATTTGCATCTCATGGCCCCAAAGCGATTTGAGACGATCTTGGACGAAGAGCCTGTGGTCTTTGTCCATATAGAGGGTCAAGAGCGCCAGGCGCAGCGCAGCAAAAGCTACGAAAATCCCCAGGAGGCTCAGGCTGTCAAAGAGCTTGTCGATGAGCTTTTGGCGATGGGAGCTAAGGAGGAGCATATCGGCGTGATTACTCCTTATGCCGCTCAAGTGAAGATGATCAAGAAACTTTTGGATTTTGAGGATAGAGTGATTGAGGTCAAGAGTGTGGATGGATTTCAAGGAAGAGAGAAAGAGATCATCCTAATAAGTTTTGTCAGAAGCAACGATGAGGGTAATATCGGCTTTTTGAAAGATCTAAGACGCTTGAATGTCGCTTTGACTAGAGCCAAAAGAAAGCTGATCTGCTTGGGCAACGAGCGGACACTGGCCAGTGATGAGACCTATCGTGATTTTTTGAGCTATGTAGACAACAACGGACGAAAGGTAGAATATGAAGAGGCTCAATGAGATAGAAGCTATCGAAGATGCCATCAAACAAGAAGCAGCCCTTTTGTATATCAGCGCTCCCAATTGCAACGTCTGCGAAGCCCTCAAGCCAAAGATCAGGAGCCTTTTTGAGCGGCGTTTCCCAAAAATCACCCTCTATGAGGCCAACATTGCCCATACTCCAGAGCTAGCAGGCCGTTTCAATATCATGAGCGCGCCGGCTATTTTACTCTTTTTTGATGGTAAGGAGTTCGCCAGAGAGGGACGCAATATCAGTATCGATCTCTTTGAGCAAAAAGTTGCCAAGATCTATCAGCTCTATTTCGATGGGACGTAAGAGCCTGGGCTCTTACGTCACTGGACCACAAACTCCTCTTTTTTCAAAATGATCGGCTTGGTGGCCAAAGGATCGTCTAGTCCAAGCTTCTTCGCCAATGGAGGCTTGACCAGTCTATATCCCAGGATCGCCTGGACTCTATCGCCTTTTTGAAGCTCTAGATCATATTTGAAGACCCTCTTTTCGTTTGCTTTGAGCATGGTATCTTTGACCACCTCTTTTGCTAGCCATGGTGGAGTGGGCTTGCCATTGGCTCCAATGACTCGGACCAAGATCTCTTTTTTGTCCAAGATCTCTTTATCATTGCGGATCACCTTGACTCTCAAAAAGGCCACTCTTGCTGGATGCAAAAGAAGATCATGGGGGATTTTGGAGTTGAGAGCTATCTCAAATCCTTTCAAATGGGGCATGAATTCAATATCCACATATTTTTTGAGCATCTGGTTGTGGCTGTGAGCTCCAGGAAAACCATGAAAAGCGTGATCTTTGGTCTGGCGCATGGTAGAGACGCTGCCCCGGACTTTTGGCATATGGCAGCTAACACAGTTGGCATTTTCGATCTCTCTATTTTCGTCGGTGGAGCAGACGTTGAGACCAAATTTATTGCGTTTGTGGGAGTGGCATCCCATACAGACGTTGCCCTTGAGGAAGTTTGGATTGGAGGTGTCGATTTCGTGGTAGGGGGATTTGATATGCTCTTTTCTGGTGCCAAAATACTTTTTTGGTGTCGGATCGATGATATTGGTATTGGTGGCCAATCCCTCCTTGATAGCCTTGATGCGGTGGCAGTAGGCACAGGCTACCGCGTCGTTTTGGGTGGGGTTGTCGGGATCTGGGCCGATACCGTTGGGAGCCATGAGCTCTTTGAGGTTGTTTGCCGCTGGGGTATGGCATTTGGCGCATTTATAGGCCCCCTTTTTACTGGCCGGATTTTTTTCCCACACGGCACGGTGGATAGGATCTTTGAAGATGGTGGAGTTTGCGTGTTGGCTGCTTTGATACTCCTCCCAGATCTTGGGATGGCAGGCTTTACAGTCCTTGTTTGGAGCGAACTGATGGGAAGCCAGGGCAAAAGTCGCAAGCAAAATTGAGACGATGTATCTATTCATATCCTCTCTCCTTTCTTCGTTTTTCTATCTCTTCGCGTCGTTTGAGCGCTTCGTTGCTAGGAGTTTTGGGATCGCTAAAGAGGGCTTTGCCATAGAGCACACAGCCCTTGTCGCCTGGATCGCAAGGTTTTTTGAGAAGATCGCAAAACTCTCCTCTTTGGTGGCTGCATGTCCAACCGCTCATAATAGCTCCTTTTTGCTATAATAGCGATAAAAAAGGATGAAACATGCGAATCTGGATCGCCTTTGCAATTGTAGCATTTTTCTTCGGGGGCTGTACCCAAGAGACCCAAAATAAGTTGGGCCGTGCCATCGTCAACTGGACAGGTACCAACGGTGTCTTGGAGATTTACAGCGGTGGCAAGATCGTGCGAAGATTCATGGAGATCGACAAGATCTCCACTGCCTACGGTACCGACGACAATCGTCCCAGACCCTATCGCTACGGCTATGGCTACTTGGATCTCAATCTAGACGGCATCCTCCAAAAGGAGGAGAAGCATAAAAAGGTCTATTTTGAATTTAGCGACTACTCCACACCATACTCCTTTTATGAGCATCCTTGATGGTGCTCTATATTCATGGCTTCAAGTCGTGTGGATGGGGTGAGAAATCCAAGGCACTCAAGGCCTATTTCAAAGATCTGCTGGCTCCAGATCTGCCCATAGCCCCCGCTCGGGCCATTCGGTTTTTGGACGATCTGATCCAAAAAGAGCCCATCGATCTTTTGATCGGATCCTCTTTGGGGGGCTACTATGCTACCTACCTGGCCCAAAAGCATGAGATAAGAGCGGTCCTTATCAATCCATCTACCAGACCATACCGTACCCTTAGCTCTTTTGTGGGTCCACAGAGGCGTTTTTGTGATGGAGAGGAGTTTGCGTGGAAGGAGGAGTATATCCAAGAGCTTTTGAAGTTTGATACCACCAATCTCAAAAGGGGACTTTTTTTGGTGCTTCTTCAAACAGGAGACGAGGTACTAGACTATCAAGAAGCTCTCAAAAAGTACAGCAACCAAAGAAGAGTTGTGGAGTATGGAGGTAATCATCGCTTTGAAAATATCGAAGATTATCTGTGTATGATCAAAAATTTCAGGGAGGGTCATGGAGGTCATCGAACTTTTTAAGAGACTTCTAGCTTTTCGAAGTATCACTCCAGATGATGGGGGCAGTTTAGACTTTATTCGGGAGTATCTCAAAGAGTACGAGGCTCTTTGGCTCAACAAAAACGGGGTCAAGAACCTCTTTTTGTACAAGAGATTTGGTGAGGGAGAGCATCTGTGTTTTGCCGGACATGTGGATGTGGTACCTCCAGGAGATGGATGGCACAGCGATCCTTTTGAGCCTGTGGAGAGGGATGGCTTTATCTACGCTAGAGGCGCACAAGATATGAAAAGCGGCGTGGCGGCCTTTGTCCAGGCTGCCAAAGAGGCCAAGGGCCATGTGGGCACGCTATCGCTTTTGCTTACCAGTGATGAGGAGGGTGAGGCGCTGTGGGGGACCAGATATGCTCTAGAAGAGCTGGATGCCATGGGGCTTTTGCCAGACTATGCCGTGGTGGCGGAGCCTACGTGTGAAGAGATCTTTGGGGATACGATGAAGATCGGGCGAAGAGGCTCTATCAATGGTGTCATCGAAAAGATTGGTAAACAGGGCCATGCGGCCTATCCCGAAAAGGCGATCAATCCCATCCACAAGGTCTCTCAGGTCCTCCCCCATATGGCTGGGGTCGATCTGGATGAAGGGGATGAGTTTTTCGCTCCTAGCAAATTTGTCATCACCGATATTCGAGCTGGTATGGAGGTGACCAATGTCACGCCGGGGAAGCTGAAGATGATGTTCAATGTCCGAAACAGCACCAAAACGACCATGAAAGATGTGGAGGAGTTTGTCCATAGATATTTTGATGGAATGAACTACACCCTCAAGCTCACCCAAAGCGCAAAGCCATTTTTGACCGATCCAAACTCTAAGATCGTCAAGCTCATGGACAAGGCGGTCCAGGATGTGACGGGGATGACCCCTAAACATAGCACGGCTGGGGGGACCAGTGATGCTAGATTTTTTGCAGAGCGCGGTGTAGCTACTGTAGAATTTGGGGTCAAAAACGACACCATCCATGCACCAAACGAGCGTACGACCAAAGAGGAAGTCAAAAAGCTCTACACAATCTTCAAAGAGGTGATAGAGAAGTTTGAGCAAAGCCCCTAGTGGGCTGTTTGCTCTTCTGTATTGATCTGGATATCGTGGTTGGTTGAGGCAGCTTCGCCAGCCTCTTCGACGCTCTCTTCCAAAGTGGACGTAGCTTCTTTGGCAGTGGAGCTGGCCTCCCCTTTGATCTCTTCTAGCGCCGCTTTGGCCTTCTGCTCTATTGTGGTTTCGCTTGAAGCCTCTGCTTCATTTGAGGTCTCTTTTGATTCAGAGGCGGGTGTGGTAGCGGGAGCCTCCTGGGCTTTTGGGGCTGGCTCTTCTTGAGGTGACTTGTTTTGGCTCTTTTGTGACTCCTCTTCACTTTGGCTTGCTGGAGATGATACTGCTGGAGTCTGCTGGCTTTTGGTGGCTGCTGGGGTAGTGGCCTTGCCCTGGCACTCCTCTAGCTGCTCCTCTAGCTCCATGATCTTGTCGTCTAGCTCACTTACAGCCTTGACATTGGCTCCATATTCATAGACAAGCTCTCCGCCATCTTTGCCCTGCTTGATGGCAAATCCCACGAAGGTGGCCAGGACCAGGGTGAAGAAGAGTTTGGCCAAGCCGCTTTTAAATCCAGCGACGATTAATTTGAGCAAGAAGATGGCTCCTATGGCGTAGACCAGATAGATTCCTAGCTCTTTGTGCTCCTTGAGCTCCTCTTTGCCGGCTGCACTTAGCATGGCGTAGGCCTCTTTGCCATCGACCTTGCCTGTAAAAAAGGCAGCCAGATAGGCTACCGTGGCCAAAAGGAGAAGCAGTGAGGATATCACCCCTACACAACGACGTTTGACAAAGAGATTGACAATCTCCAAGAGCAGGGCCACAATGGGCAACACGATGGCGAAATGGACCGCTACGGGGTGCTTGAGTAGCGGAATTTCGATGGGGAGTTTGATAGCGTCAAGGATCTGCAAGATTTCCATGGTGCAACCTTTTTGTTGAGATTTTTCTCAATTCTAGCACAAAATATATATAGTTATTATTAAATCTCTTTATACACCGACGCTTTGTCCTCTAAAATGAAACGATGGAGCTCTTTGCAAAAGTCACTGTAGCAGACGATATTCTCCTCTTCGATATTTTCCGCCGCTTCAAATTGCAGCCGCAGATAGTCTTGATCTTTGCGGCGCAAAAATTCCACACCTGCGTAAAAAAAGCCATACTCCCTCAGCTCATCGACGATCTCGTCGATATTGTGAAGTGTGTGGAGATTGAGATCTGCGTAGATCATGTCGGGGTGTTTGGCCACGGCTGCATCAAAGAGCTTTTTAAACTCTTTTTTAAATTCCTCCCCGCCGGCGTCGATGACGATGGTGGCGATGGCGAATGAGGGATTGTACTCCAGATCTAGATGGGTGGATCTAGATATGACCGAAGCCTGGTGGTAAGGGACTTGGCAGTTGTCGTAGGTTTTGGTGATGATGGAGTGGTAGATTTTTGGGATGTAAAGCTCTCTGGGCCACTTTTTCAAGAGTTTGTACTCCACCGCTACCGCTCCTCTTTTTTGGCTAAAGGGATATTTGTGATCCTTGAGCCTTACGATATGGTGGACCTCTCCTAGCAGCAAGGCTGTGGTACAAAAGCCAAATCTCGCATTGGCCCTTTGGGAGTAGGGATGAAACGTAACAGCCTCCCCAAAGAGGGCGTCTAGATCTAGCTCTATCGCCTTTTGGATCAAAAGCTCAAACATCCTCTTCATGATTCCCATCCCCTTATAGGCCGGATCGACCACGGCGATACCAATTTCGGCGATGTTGGAGTTTGGGAGTTTGACCAGTGCGAAGTGGCCTACGATCTTGCCCTCTATTTCCGCTACGATAGAGAGTATCTGACCTGACTGCTCTTTTTGCAAGATCTTCTCTGGATAGTAGAAGAGATCTTTAAAATAGGTATAGCCATAATTTCTATAGATGAGCTTGGGGATCCATATCTCATCACCAGGCTCAAAGGTGCGGACAATAAGTCTTTTTTGGAGCTGCTCCTTGTCTACTGCCTCAAAATCGTCACTGATGTCACTGTAGTAGTGTGTCTCTTTATTGAGCTTGAGATGAAAAGGCAGATATTTGGCTATGACAAATTTCTTGCCCTCAAGCCCTAGATTGATATAGCGAAACTCATCGGTGAGCTGGTAGACTCTATTGAAGCCTTTCTCCTTTTTATCAAGGGGGACGGCCTTGACCAGAGCTGGATCGATAGGCTCACCCCAGTCATGCACTTCGATCGTAAGAGCATTGTCATAGAGCTCAAAGACAATCTCAATCTCACCTTCTTCATCTTTGTAGGCGTGGATCACCGCATTTTCATACAGTTCACGAAGAGCCTCTTTGAGATCTTCTTTGTCTGGATCTGGAAAATCGACCAGATCGCACAGCTTCTCATAAAAAGCTTCAATGGCGGGCCAAAAAGTCAGATCATTCCCAACTTTCAAGAGAAATCTATTGTTTTTCATGCATCACCTCTAGTGCGGTTGCTGCTAGGACTTTCATCCCAATAGGCAGAGCATCTTCATCGATGTCAAATTTTGGATGGTGTTGACTGACGCAGGTGCCTTTTTGGGGATTGCATGTACCTAGGCGAAAGAAAGCTCCGGGGACCAGCTGCAGATACCTGCTAAAATCCTCTCCACCCATCACCGGCTCTTTGAGGTCGATCACGTTTTTTTCGCCTAAGATCTTCTTGGCCTCCTGGACCAGGATATCGACCATCTTGTCGTCGTTGATGAGCTCAGGATTGCCAAAGTCATAGCGAAAATCGTACTTTGCTCCCATAGCGTGGGTGGTCCCTTTGATACTATCCTCCATCATTTTTGGGATCTTGGAGCGTACCTTTTCGTTGACGGTGCGTACTGTGCCGGTGAGCTTGACATGATCGCAGATGATGTTAGGAGCCGTCCCTCCTTCGATGGTGCCAAGACTGATGACGGCTGGATGGAGGGGATCGATACGGCGTGAGATGATATGGTTGAGGGAGTTGACACACATGGAGGCGACCAGTATGGCGTCGACCCCCTCGTGAGGTCTGGCTCCGTGGGCGCTCTTACCGTGGATCTGGATGGTGAAGGTGTCGGCGCTGGCCATCATCACGCCATATTTGTATCCGATCTGGCCGGTGGAGAGATAGGGGTAGACATGGAGCCCAAAAATCGCCTTGACCCCTTCTAGCGCTCCATCTTTGATCATCTCCTCGCTTCCGCCCTCGTTGACCTCTTCGGAGGGCTGGAAAATAAATCGCACATTCCAAGGCAGATGCTCCTTGACACTCATGAGCGCTATGGCGGTGCCTACTCCTATGGCGGTATGGGCGTCATGACCGCAGGCGTGCATCACCCCTTTGACCTCGCTGGCGTAGGGCTTGCCGGTCTTCTCTTCGATTGGCAAGGCATCCATATCGGCCCTGATGGCTACGAAGGGCTTTTTTTGATCTACTATGAGATCTGCAATGAGGCCATTGTGCTCTTCAAACTCCTTGATCTCATACCCCTCAATCTCCAAGATCCCTTTGACCAGATATTTGGTATGCTCCTCCTGGCCCGATAGTTCTGGATGTTTGTGGATGTCGCGCCGCACCCTTATGACTTTGTCTTTGAGGGTATCGATGAGCGAAAAGAGTCTTTGTTTGAGCTGCTCTTTATCCATCTCAAAGCCTTTTTTTCTTATGATAAACGCAAAAGATTTAAAAGGAGATAAAATGGAGTTCGTTCATACCACCAGCGCTCCAGCCGCTATTGGACCCTACAGCCAGGGGGTCAAGGTAGGGGATTTGGTCTTTACTTCTGGTCAGATAGCTCTGACGCCTGATGGAGGTGAGGAGGTGCTGGCGATGGGAGTGGAGGAGCAGACCAAGCAGGTCCTTACCAACCTAAGCTACGTGCTTGAGGCTGCTGGCAGCTCTTTGGATAGAGTGATCAAGACCACCATCTATCTGGCCGATATGGGGGATTTTGCCAAAGTCAACGAGATCTACGCTTCCTTCTTTGGTGATCACAAGCCGGCCAGAAGTACCGTGGCGGTCAAGACCCTGCCCAAAAACGCCCTGGTGGAGATCGAAGCTATCGCAAAAGTTTAAACAAACTTTAAACTCACTTTTGATACCATTCGCAACTAAAATCGGCAAAGGATAGGCTAGATGTACGCGATCATAAAAAACGGTGGCAAGCAGTATAAGGTCAAAGAGGGTGATATCATCTGTTTTGACAAGATGGGGCTTGAGCCGAAGACGAAAGTAGAATTTAAAGAGGTGCTGGCCATCGATGATGGAGAGCTCAAAGTAGGAGCTCCCTATATCGAAGGCGCAGTGGTCGAGGGTGAGGTGATCAACGAAGGCAGAGAAAAAAAGATCGTCATCTTCAAGAAGCGACGAAGAAAAGACTCCAAAGTCAAGCGAGGCTTTCGTCGAGATTTCACCAGAATCAAAATCACCGCGATCAATCCATAAGGAGAAGAAATGGCACACAAGAAAGGTCAGGGGAGTACTCAGAACAACCGCGACAGTGCGGGACGTAGACTTGGCGTGAAGAAATTTGGTGGTGAGTTCGTGCGAGCTGGCAACATCATCATCCGCCAAAGAGGCACCAAAGTCCATCCAGGCAACAATGTCGGACTTGGAAAAGATCATACCATCTTCGCTCTTATCGACGGGTATGTCAAATTTGAGCGATATGGCAAAGATCGCCAAAAAGTATCTGTCTATCCCGCTCAGTAACGGGCCCGCCCCGTCTGACGGATAGTCCAAAGGGGATTTTGGTCCCTTTTGTACTATTCGTCCCCCGAAACTTCTGCAAGGATTTCCTATGTTTATAGATAGTGTCGAACTCACGGTCCATTCAGGCAAAGGCGGACAAGGAGCAGTCAGCTTTCGTCGGGAGAAATTTGTCCCAAAAGGGGGACCCGATGGAGGGGATGGAGGCAAAGGGGGAGATGTCTACTTTTTAGTAGATAAGAATACCCACACCCTCTCTCACTACAAAGGCAAAAAGGTCCTCAAAGCCCAAAATGGACGTCCGGGAGAGGGGCGCAAAAAGCATGGCAAGAGCGGAGAGGATCTGGTCCTCATCGTCCCACCCGGCACACAGATCTATGACGCTCAGAGTGGAGAGCTGCTCTTGGATCTGGTCGAGGATGGACAAAAGGAGCTCTTTTTGGAAGGGGGCAAAGGGGGCAAGGGCAACTGGCACTTCAAATCGGCCTCCAATCAGCGTCCTACCTACGCTCAGCCAGGACTTCCCGGCAAGAGTCGCCATATCAGGCTAGAGCTCAAGCTCATCGCCGACGTGGGACTGGTCGGCTTTCCAAATGTGGGCAAATCGACGCTCATCTCCGCCATCTCCAACGCCAAGCCAGAAATTGCCAACTATGAGTTTACGACCCTTACCCCAAAGCTTGGAGTGGTGCGTATTAGCGAGTTTGAGAGCTTCGTGATGGCGGATATCCCGGGAATCATAGGTGGAGCTAGCGAGGGCAAGGGGCTTGGACTTAAGTTTTTGAAACATATCGAGCGGACCAAGACCCTTTTGTATATGATCGATATCACAAGCTACCGTGATCCTCTTATGCAGTATACGACGCTTAAAAAGGAGCTGGAGCGTTTTAGTCCTCAGCTGGCCAAGCGCAGCTATGCTATTGCCTTGACCAAGATCGATAGTCTTAGTGTCGAAGAGGCCAACGAAAAGATAGAGCATTTCATCCGTGGCATAGATCTAGAGCCCGGTGGTCCAGATCGCTATGGGCTGGATAAGCGGTATCGCTACTATCTCCAAGATCTAGAGCGCTACAATATGCTCAAGCCCTACTTTGTCTTTGGGATCTCCGCTGTGAGCGGGATCAACATCGAGCCTTTGAAGTTCGCCCTATATGATTTAGTCAAAAAGGTACGCAGTGAAGAGAGTGGTGATCAAGGTCGGTAGTGCGGTGTTGACGGAGAACAACCGTCTGGCCAAGGACCGCATGGCAAATCTTGTGGAGTTTTTGAGTCTGGCTGCCCAAAAGTATGAGGTGATCCTAGTCAGCTCCGGAGCGGTGGCAGCAGGCTACACCAAGCTCAAGCTCGACAAGTCCCACCTCCCAAACAAACAGGCTCTAGCCGCCATTGGTCAGCCTTTGTTGATGCGAAGCTATCAAAAGAAGTTCGAAAGATTTAACAAGACCATAGCTCAGGTCCTGCTCAGTGCCGATGATTTTGACAGTCGCAGGCGTACAGCCCATGCCAGAAACGCCATAGAGGTCCTTTTGGCCAATGGTGTCATACCCATCATCAACGAAAATGATGTCACCGCTACGGAGGAGCTGGTCTTTGGAGACAACGATCAGCTCTCAGCCCATGTGGCTTACTATTTCGATGCGGATCTCTTGGCGATCCTGAGCGATATCGATGGGCTCTATGACAAAGATCCCAACAAACATCCCCAGGCCAAGCTCCTCAAGGAGGTGCGCCAGATCCCAAAGGAGCTCCTGCAAAGCGAGTGCAATCCCAACAACACCTTCGCCACCGGTGGCATCGTCACCAAACTCAAAGCTGCCGACTTTTTGATGCGAAGGGGCAAGCCTATGTATCTAGCCAGCGGATTTGATCTTGGTGCGGTCAAAGCCTTTTTGCTGGAGGATCGTCATATTGGCGGGACGCTCTTTTTGCCTCGATGAGACGCTACTTCGATGATGAGAGAGCCACTTTTGGCTTCCATCAAGGGCCAAAGAGTTTCTTTGTCGAGGAGATCCCAGCCACACGATGGAGTCACAAGGGAGGATATCTCATCCTCAAACTCCAAAAAAGGGGGCTTAGTACCTGGCAGGTCGTCGATCTCTTGGCCCGTCATCTTGATCAAAGAGTCACATACGCTGGCCTCAAGGACAAGAACGCCACTACGATCCAGTATCTGTCCATACCAAAATCTGGCTATAAAGCTCTCAAGCGCTTTTATCATCCAAATATACAGATCCTTGAGACCTTTTTGCACAACCGTCCCCTAAAAATCGGTGATCTAGCGGGCAATCGATTTGTCATCACCCTCAAACATCCATCGGCCAATCTTTTTGCCTTGGCGACACGTGAGGCCCAAAGAGGCGTGCCCAACTATTTTGGTTATCAGCGATTTGGGCCAAAGAGCCTGGATCAGGCCAGGAAGATTTTGGATGGAGAGCTATTTATCAAAGATCGCAGGCTTGAGAATTTCTTGCTCAAGAGCTACCAAAGCTCTCTTTTCAACCGGTGGCTGGCCCATAGGGTCTTGCTAGATTCTGGTGGGTTCAAGCGCCTGGAGGGAGATGTCTACCAAAGCCCTAGAGGCTATTTCTCAAGCCCACAGATCTTAAAGGATCACATACCTACGGGTCTTTTGCCTGGAAGCAGAGTCTTCTTGGCCAGGGGCAGGGCCAGAGAGATCGAAAGACTCTATGACGAGGCATTGCCTCTGGCTGGAGCTAGGAGAGAGGCCCTCTTTTTTCCAAAGGATCTTGATGTGAGCCTGGGAGGCGGTAAGGCCAGGATGGAGTTTGTGTTGCCTAAGGGAAGCTATGCTACCATTTTTTTGGAGAGTCTCATCAAAAGAGAGCTTACACACAAAGGCATAAAATGAAAATAGTCTTTATGGGGACGCCAAGGTACGCTAGGACTATTCTAGAAGGGCTTATAGATCGCTATGAGATCCTAGCCCTCTTTACCCAGCCTGACAAGCCAGTGGGGCGCAAGCAGATCCTCACGCCCCCCGATACCAAACGCTTTTTGCAACAAAGAGGGCTCGATATCCCTATCTATCAGCCCACTACCCTCAAAGAGAGCCAGATCCAGGAGCGGATCGCCTCTTTGAAGCCAGATTTTATCGTCGTAGCTGCCTATGGCCAGATCCTGCCCAGGGCGATACTTGATATCGCCCCTTGTATCAATCTCCACGCCTCCTTGCTGCCAAAGTATCGAGGGGCAAGCCCGATCCAGCAGGCTTTGTTGGAGGGAGAGAAGATCACGGGAGTGACGGCGATGCTCATGGATGAGGGGCTTGATAGGGGAGATATTTTGGCCTATGAGGTAGAAAAGATAGAAGAAGATGATGATGCCATCACCCTTTTTGAGAAGCTCTCGCAAGCTGCTAAGCGCTTGACCCCTTTGGTACTTGAGCGGTTCCATACTTTGCGGCCTTTGGCCCAGAGGGATGTAGAGGCTAGTTATTGCAAAAAGATCAAGAAAGAGGATGGGATGGTGGAGTTTGACGACGCCCAGAGGATCTGGAATCGATACAGAGCCTTTATTCAGTGGCCGGGGATCTATCTCTTTAGTGGTCTCAAGCTCAAAAAGATCGATCTCATAGACAAAGACTCCATTCATGAGCCTGGCAAGATCCTCTCGATAGGCCACGACTATGTGGATGTAGGGTGCAAAAGAGGAGCTTTGAGACTCTATCGACTCCAGCCACCTTCCAAAAAGGAGATGGATGGGGCAAGTTATGTACGAGGAAGGAGGTTGGGCGTTGGAGATACGCTCCTTTAAGAGGCTTCCCTCGACCCAAAAGCGTCTTATCGAAGATCTCAAAGCCAAAATCGTCCATCCCCCCATCGCATACTATACCCATGATCAGTATGCGGGTGTAGGGAGCAGGGGCAATGAGTGGATAGGGGATCGTGGCAATCTCTTCTTCTCCTTCGCCCTGGCTTTGGATATGCTCCCTTTGGATCTGCCTTTGCAAAGTCTAGCTATATATTTTTCTTACGCTTTGAAGATGGAGCTGCAAAAAAGAGGATCGAAGGTCTGGCTCAAATGGCCCAACGATTTTTATATCGGCACGAAAAAGTGCGGCGGGTGTGTGACGACTTTGGTGGACAAGGTGGTGGTGTGCGGTATTGGGATCAACACCTCCACGGCTCCCCAAAATTTCGCCAAACTTGATATCGACGTGGATCATCTAGAGCTTTTGGGAGGATACTTCGAGCTTTTGGATCGCAAAATCTCGTGGAAGGAAATTTTTAGTAACTTTAGGATAGAATTTCAAAAAAGCAAGCGTTTTAGTGTCCATATAGGGACGCAGAGGGTGTCGCTAGCCAATGCCGAACTAGCCGATGATGGAGCACTGCAAATAGGTCAAGAAAGGGTATATAGCGTACGATGAGAGAGATTATTGCCATAGCCAACCAGAAGGGGGGCGTGGGTAAAACGACGACCGCCGTCAATCTGGCGGCGTCACTGGCCAAAGAGGGTAAGAATGTCTTGCTCATAGACGCTGATCCTCAGGCCAACGCCACGACAAGTTTGGGATTTAGCCGCAACGACTATGAATTCAATATCTTCCATGTCATGATCGGTACTAAAAAGCTCTCTCAAATCATCCTCAAAACCGACGTGGAAAATCTCTTCTTGGCCCCTTCGAATATCGGTTTGGTGGGGATCGAAAAGGAGTACTACAAAAATCAGACCAAAAGAGAGTTGATGCTCAAACACGCCATCGACGAGATCAGGGGCGAATATGACTACATCATCATCGACTCTCCGCCAGCCCTTGGACCGATGACCATCAATGCACTAAGTGCAGCCAACTCCGTCATCATCCCGATACAGTGCGAATTTTTCGCTCTAGAGGGGCTCGCTCAGCTGCTCAATACCATCAGACTGATCCGAAAAACCGTCAACCCCTCCTTGAAGATCAAAGGCTTCTTGCCCACGATGTTTAGTCGTCAAAACAACCTCTCCAAACAGGTTCTAGCAGATCTGACCCACCACTTCAACGACAAGCTCTTCAAGGACAAGGAGAGTCAGGGCTACATCGTGATCCCTAGAAATGTCAAACTAGCAGAGAGCCCAAGCTTTGGCAAGCCGGTCATAGAGTACGACAAAAACTCCAAAGGCTCGGTGGCCTATCGGACACTGGCCAAAATCATCCTGGAAGCTGCCCATGGCTAAGAAGAGTCTTGGCCGAGGACTTGGGGCGATCCTGGGAGAGGTGGCTGAAGCCTACGAAAAAGAGGTCCCCCAAGATCAGAGCATCGTCGAGATCGATATAGAGGCTATTCGCACCAACCCCTACCAGCCAAGGAAGGTCTTTGACGAAGCCTCTTTGAAAGAGCTGGCCGAATCAATCAAGACCCACGGGCTCTTGCAGCCAATCGTAGTGATCGAGGATATCGATGGCTTCATGCTCATTGCGGGAGAGCGGAGGCTGCGAGCATCCAAGCTTGCGGGTCTGGATCGTATCAAGGCTATCGTCGCCAGTATCGACAAGAGTCGCTACAGGGAGTATGCTCTCATAGAAAATATCCAGCGTGAGGATCTCAAGCCTTTGGATCTGGCCCAAAGCTACAAGGAGCTCATCGAGGAGTATGGCATCACCCACGAAGAGTTGGCCTCCATCCTCAAGAAAAGCCGTGCCAGTATCACCAACACACTGCGCCTGCTGATGCTCAGCGACTACGCCAAGGAGGCCTTGAATGCGGGCAAGATCACTCCAGGTCACGCCAAGGTACTGGTGGGATTGCCAGAGGATGAGCAAAGGGTAGTGGTCGATTCTATCATTGGCCAGCGTCTAAGTGTGCGTGAGACTGAGAGATTGGTGAAGAAGCCTCGCAAAAATGTTACCATTGGTGATAGTCCCAAAAAAAGTGGCTATGATCTTCAAAAACTTGCCCAAAGATTCAAGAGTCTGGGGATTCCATGCAAAATAGCCCAAAATAGAGTGATTTTGCAGTTTGAGGATCAAGAGCAGATCGATAAGCTGATAAAAATTTTATCATAAAGAGCGCTTCTTTAATCTTTTTATATAGTTTCCTATGATAAAATCCCAACAAATTTCAAAAAGGAATGAGGTATGCTAGATATCAGTGTGGGTCTATTGCTGCTGACAGCCGTAGTCTTTTTCGTGCTGCTTTTCTTGCTCAACTCATGGCTCTATCGACCGCTATTGAGCTTTATGCAGGAGCGGGAGGAGAGTATCAGAAGAGATCTAGAAAATGCGGCGAAGAACGAGAGTGGCTCCCAAGAGCTCCTGGAAGAGGCTGCCAAAATCGTCGATGAGGCCAAGCATAAAGCCTCTGCGATGAAGCAGGAGGCCTTGGAGAGCGCAAAAGCTGAGGCCATGAAGCTCATCGAGCAGAAAAAACAGGAGCTAGAAAAGAGAATGGAGCAGTTCTTGCAAGAGCTAGCCAAAGAGGAAGAGAGCGTCAAAAGCGCTTTGATCTCACAGATGCCGCTCTTCAAAGAGGCCCTCAAGGCCAAATTTACCAAGCTGTAAAGGAGAGAGGGTGATACGAGTAGTCGCTACCATACTGCTAAGTGGTGGGTATCTGTTCGCAAGCTCCGGGGAGGGCTCTACAGATATCATACCTAGAACTGTCAACTTCTTGATATTTGCTGCGATTATCTACTATCTCGTGGCAGATCATGTCAAAAATTTCTTCAAAAATAGAGCCGCCTCCATCGCGGCCAAGCTAGAAGAGGTCCAAGCAAAGCTCAAGAAGGCCAAAGAGGACAAAGAGAGAGCTCAGGCTGAGCTAGAGCGATCCAAAGAGCTCGCCAAGGAGATTCTAGAGACCACAAAAAAAGAGATCGAAGTTTTGGTCCAGCATGTCAAGGAGCAGGCTCAAAATGAGCTTGCGGTGTTGGAGAAGAGCTTCGAAGAGAATATGGAGCTTACCAAGCGCAAGCGTATCAGAGAGATCACCAAAGAGGTTTTGGAGGAGCTCTTTGAGGATAAGAGCTTGGAGCTTGACAAGGAGAAATTTGTCAATCTGATCGTAAAGAAGGTGGCGTAGATGGAAGAGTTGATTGCGAAACGGTACGTCAAGGCGCTTAGGGAAGTAGCGGATCTTGAGGAGCTCAAGGAGATCTATACCTACCTAAACGCCCTTAGTCTACTTTTTAAAGACTGGAGAGCCAAGGAGATTCTGGTCTCTCCAGAGGTCAAGACGGAGCAAAAGCTGGCTTTGCTTATCGATCCTATCAAAGAGCAGGTCAATCCCAAGCTCATCAACTTCTTGAAGATCCTGGCTCAAAAGGGACGACTGGGGCTCATACCAGCTATCGCCAAAGAGCTCAAGGATCTCATCGCCTATATGGAGAAACGTTTTGAGGGGCGGGTCTATTCGGAGTTTGAGCTCTCCAAAGAGGAGCTTAAAAAGATCGAGGAGGCTTTGGCCAAGCGGGTAGGTGGCACCGTCGTGCTGGCCCAGGCTCCCCAGAAGTTTGACGGGATCAAGGTCGAGGTGGATACCGTGGGTATCGAGATCGAGTTTTCAAAAAGCAAGATCAAAAAACAGCTCATAGAAGAGATTTTAAAAGCAATATAGAAAGGAGTTAGTGTGGCACAAAAACTACAAGCTGACGAAATCAGCTCTATCATCAAAGAGCGCATCGAGAACTTTGAACTCAAAGTGGACGTGGAGGAGACAGGCAAGGTTATCTCCTTTGCCGACGGTGTGGCCAAGGTTTATGGCCTCAACAACGTCATGGCTGGAGAGATGCTTGAGTTTGAGAATGGTGATAAAGGGATGGCCCTCAACCTAGAAGAGGCAGATGTGGGTGTGGTCGTCCTTGGAAAAGGTGAGGGGATTCGAGAGGGCAGCAGTGTCAAGAGACTAGGTCAGCTTCTCAAGACTCCTGTGGGTGAGGGATTGATCGGTCGAGTCATCAACGCTATCGGTGAACCGATCGACGGCAAAGGCCCAATCGAAGCCAAAGAGTATCGCTACGTAGAGGAGAAGGCTCCTGGCATCATGGCTAGAAAATCGGTCCATGAGCCTTTGCAAACAGGTATCAAGGCGATCGACGCTCTTGTACCTATTGGAAGAGGACAGCGAGAGCTCATCATCGGGGATAGACAGACCGGTAAGACGACGGTCGCTATCGATACCATCATCAACCAAAAAGGCCAAGATGTCATCTGTATCTATGTAGCTATCGGTCAGAAGCAGTCTACCGTAGCCCAGGTAGTCAAGAAGCTTGAGGAGTTTGGAGCGATGGATTATACCATCGTCGTCAACGCTGGCGCCAGTGAGCCGGCAGCTTTGCAGTTCCTAGCTCCTTATACGGGTGTTACGATCGGAGAGTATTTCAGAGACAACGCCCAGCATGCGCTCATCGTCTATGACGATCTTTCCAAGCATGCGGTGGCCTATCGTGAGATGTCTTTGATTCTTCGACGACCTCCTGGACGTGAGGCCTATCCTGGTGATGTCTTCTATATCCACTCCAGACTTCTTGAGCGAGCGGCCAAGCTCAACGACAAGCTTGGGGCGGGAAGCTTGACGGCTCTTCCAATTATTGAGACACAGGCTGGTGACGTATCGGCTTATATTCCTACCAACGTCATCTCCATTACCGATGGTCAGATCTTCTTGGAGTCCGATCTGTTCAATGCTGGTATTCGCCCGGCGATCAACGTCGGTATCTCAGTATCACGAGTCGGTGGTGCAGCTCAGATCAAGGCCATGAAACAGGTAGCCGGGACTCTACGGCTAGATCTTGCTCAGTATCGTGAGCTTGAGGCTTTCGCACAGTTTGCAAGTGATCTGGACGAAGCGAGCCGAAAGCAGCTAGAGCGCGGTATGCGGATGGTGGAGATCCTCAAGCAGCCTCCATACTCTCCATTGCCTGTAGAGAAGCAGGTGGTGATCATCTACGCCGGAGCTAATGGATTTTTGGATGATATTCCTGTAAGCGCTATTAGTAAGTTCGAATATGAGCTCTACAGCTTCATTGAAGCGAAATATCCTCAGATCTATGAGCTCATTCGTGAGCGAAAGGCGCTCGATGATGAGATCAAAGAGCTACTCAACAAAGCGATCGAAGAGTTCAAAGCGAGTTTTAGCGCCGAATAAGGATAGAAAATGGCCAATTTAAAAGATATCAAACGCAAGATCGGCTCTGTCAAAAATACCCAAAAGACGACAAGGGCCATGAAGCTGGTCTCTACCGCCAAGCTTCGCAGGGCCGAAGAGGTGGCTAAGAGGAGCCGATTTTATGAAGAGGCGATCAACGATACCATGAGTGAGATCGCCTCAGCCATCAACAAATATAAAGTGGGTGGAATACAAGGGCGCTATTTTGAGCAAGTCGAGCTTCCCGGTGTGGTCGATATCATCTTCATCACGGCCGATAAGGGGCTATGTGGTGGATTTAACTACCAAACCATCAAAACGGTCCGCTCCTTGCTCAATGAGTTTCAAAGCAAAGGGACCAAGGTACGGCTCAAGGCCGTGGGAAAGAAGGGGATCGAGTTCTTCGCTTTTCAAGGGTATGAGCTAAGTGACAAGGTGATTGGCCTTAGCTCTTCGCCAGACTACAAAAAGGCGGCACAGTTCATACAAGGAAGTGTAGAGGACTTTTTGGCAGGGAAGATCGATGGTGTGATTCTCATCCACAACGGATACAAAAACATGATCACGCAAGAGATCAAGCAGGTCAATCTCCTTCCCATCGATGTGAGCCGATTTGAAAACAAAGAGGTCTCCTCCATGATCGAGCTTGAGCCCGATGAGGGGGAGAAGGTGCTGGAGTCCTTGATCAAAAAATATATCGAATTTAACATCTACTATGCACTGATCGACTCACTAGCGGCTGAGCACAGCGCTAGGATGCAAGCGATGGATGCGGCGACGAAGAACGCCAAGGAGATGGTGGAACAGCTCACCATCAGCTACAACAAAGCACGACAAGAGTCTATCACCACTGAGCTTATTGAGATCATCAGTGGTATGGAAGCAATGAAATAACAAAGGAGAAGGGTGATGTCTAAAAAAATCGGAAAAATTATCCAGGTCATGGGTCCGGTCGTGGACGTGGACTTTGAAGACTATCTGCCTGCGATCAACGAAGCGCTGGAGATGACGCTGGAGGTGGAGAACAAGAAACTTCGACTAGTCCTGGAGGTGGCGGCTCACTTGGGAGATAACAGGGTGCGCACCATCGCCATGGATATGACCGATGGTCTCGTGCGAGGTATGGAAGTAGAAGCTACGGGCCATCCTATCAAGGTGCCTGTGGGTGAGGAGGTCCTGGGTCGGATCTTCAATGTCATTGGAGAGACGATCGATGAGGGAGAGCCTCTGAAGGCCAAGACCTACTGGTCGATCCACAGAAGTGCGCCTCCATTTGAGGATCAAAGCACCAAGCAAGAGATTTTCGAGACGGGTATCAAGGTCGTCGATCTTTTGGCTCCCTACGCCAAAGGTGGTAAGGTCGGTCTTTTTGGTGGGGCCGGTGTTGGAAAGACGGTCATCATTATGGAGCTCATCCACAACGTCGCTTTCAAGCACTCTGGATACTCCGTATTCGCCGGTGTTGGTGAGCGAACGAGGGAAGGAAACGACCTCTACTATGAGATGAAAGAGTCCAACGTTTTGGACAAGGTTGCGCTGTGCTACGGCCAGATGAACGAGCCTCCAGGTGCTAGGAACCGAATCGCGCTTACTGGACTTACCATGGCGGAGTATTTTCGGGATGAGATGGGGCTCGATGTGTTGATGTTCATCGACAACATCTTCCGATATGCTCAGGCAGGTGCTGAGATGTCGGCGCTTCTTGGAAGGATCCCATCAGCGGTGGGTTATCAGCCAACACTAGCTAGTGAGATGGGACGACTCCAAGAGCGAATCACCTCTACCAAGAAGGGATCTATCACCTCCGTCCAGGCGGTCTACGTACCAGCGGATGACCTCACCGACCCAGCTCCTGCATCGGTCTTCGCTCACCTAGATGCTACGACGGTTCTCAATCGACGAATCGCCGAAAAAGGAATCTATCCAGCAGTCGACCCTCTTGATAGTACCTCAAGGATGCTAGATCCAAATATCGTGGGTGAAGAGCACTACAACGTAGCTCGAGGGGTGCAGCAGGTTCTGCAAAAATATAAAGACCTCCAAGATATCATCGCAATTCTTGGTATGGATGAACTAAGCGAAGAGGACAAGCTCACTGTCGAGCGCGCCAGAAAGATCGAGCGATTCCTCTCTCAGCCTTTCTTCGTTGCAGAGGTCTTCACAGGATCACCAGGGAAGTATGTCACCCTTCAAGAGACTATCGAAGGATTCAAAGGTCTTCTTGAAGGAAAATATGATGATGTGCCAGAGGCGGCCTTCTATATGGTCGGAAATATCGAAGAGGCCCTTGAGAAGGCAGAGAAGCTCAAAGCCAAATCATAATGACGAAGTACGCTTCGTAGATAAAGGAACGGGATGGATACACTAAAATTAGAGATCGTTACGCCAGAGGGACTCATCTTTGAAGGTGATGTCAAGAGCGTAACCTTTCCAGGTGAGGAAGGGGAGTTTGGGGTGCTTCCCAAGCACGCCTCCTTGCTCTCTCTTCTCAAGCCAGGAGTGATCGAGATCGAGATGAGTGACGGTAAGAAAGAGTCCATCGTCATCAACTGGGGCCATGTCAAGGTCGACGAGAACAAGGCCACCGCTTTGGTCGATGGGGCGATTCCTCTGGCTGGAGCTAGCCAAAGTGAGATCGCCAAACGCATAGAAGAGGCCAAAGAGCTCATCGAAAAGGCAAGCGAGAACAAAGCGGCTCTGGCGGCGGTGGAGGCTCGAATAGAAAAAGCCGCCAAAATCATCTGATGGACCATATAGCCATACTCATCAGTTACCTAGAGCGCAGCAATACCATCACCATCGTGGTGCTGGCGCTCCTTTCTCTCTATTTCATCTTGATCAACTGGATCTTTTTCTATCGCTATCTTCTTCTTGCCATCGCCAATCGCAGAGAGATCTTTTCTTTAGAGACCATTCGTATGGGAAGTAAAAAGCCAGGCATCAACTCCTTTTTGCACAAATGTGGGTTTGAGAGCGGAAGCAAGCAGACGGGAGAGTACTGTGTCTTTGAAGCTACCAAGGAGAGCACCAAGGGGTTGACATTCCTCTCTATGGCTGCTTCGACCTCTCCTTTTATCGGACTGTTTGGTACTGTCGTATCGATTTTGGAGACCTTTTATGTCATGGGCAGTACCAAGGCCAGCATCGCCACGATCTCAGCCTCTATCGGTGAGGCGCTCGTAGCCACGGCTGCTGGGATCTTCGTGGCGATCTTTGCCTATAGCTACCACCAGATTCTCAAGCGCAAAGCCTTTGAGTTCGTGACGACGATCCAGATGCAGATCGATCTTTTGACTGGGAAGTAGATGTTTGAGTGGGACGAAAAGCCAGAGCTTAATATCACCCCTTTGGTGGATGTGATGCTGGTGCTTTTGGCCATCGTTATGGTGGCTATGCCATCGATCGTCTACCAAGAGGATATCAATCTCCCTCAAGGTTCCAGGACAAAGCAGCTCAAGAAGCTCAAGAGCATCGAGATCAAGATCGACAAAAACAGAGTGATCCATGTAGGCAAAGAGCGTCTCAATTTTACCAATTTCGCCGACAGCTTCATCCTCATAGCTTCCAAATACGATCGCAGTACGCCGGTCTATATCAGCGCCGATAGGAGTTTGAGCTACGCCGATGTGATCTACGTGCTCAAGACGATCAAAGAGGCCGGCTTTACGAAGGTGGCCCTTGTTACCAACGGGTAGGAGATATCTGAGCTTTTTTGCTCTTTTGGTGTCGCTTCTTTTCTATGGTGCTGTTTTGACGCTCCTTGGGCTCTATTTTTTCGATCAGGAGCGCTTTAGGACCATCCAGATCCAGGAGCAGGCGATCGATGTGGTCGTGATGGAGTCCGCCCCCAAACCCACACCTACACCACCCAAGAGCTCAAAAAAGAGTCCATCTACCAAACGCCCAGGATCATCCACTCCCAAACATCGACCTTCTATTCAGGAGCTCTTCGCCGGGGTCAAGGTCGAAAAGCGCAAAAAGATCCCAAGGAGCAAAAGCAGGCCCAGCAGGCTCAAAGGAGCCAATGAGGCAAGGGCCAAAGAGCTGGTAAGCAAGCTCGATATCAAAGAGTATACCCCACCATCCAAACGCTCCATCAAATCGATCAGCGGAGAGAAGGATCCCTATTTGCAAAAGGTCTACAAGATCTTATACAGCTACTGGGCGCCTTCCTTGCAGAGCGCTGGCAACAGCGCGATTGTCAAGATCTTTATTGATCGATATGGCAACTTTTCATATACTATCTTGCGCCCCTCTGCTAGCGCACTTTTCAATGAAGAGCTCCAAAGCTATCTTGAGTCTTTGCGTCAGGTACCCTTTCCAGCTCCCAAGGAAGATCGCTCTATTACCGTTCGCTTTGAGGCCAAGGATTAGCTCTTTCTTAACGAAGTTATGATAAAATGGCTCAAAAAATCAAAGAGGATATAATGAGAAAACTCCTGCTGTCACTTTTTCTCTTCTTCCCGCTTTTTGCTTCAGATCTGACTCTTGAAATCGTCAAGGATGTGGGAAACAGACCAAAAATTGCCATAGAGGATGGCTCTAGTGGGATCGATCCCAAGCTAAGTGCGAAATTTTTCAAGCTCTTGGTAGGAGATCTGGAGGTCACAGCCCACTTCGACGTCAACGATACCAGGAACATGGCGCAGTTTGAGGAGCCTCTGTCGATCACACGATATCGCTTGGCCGACTATCTTTTGCGCTATCAGCTCTTTTATGACGATTTTGGCAAGCTCAATGTCAGAGCCAGATGTTTTGATCTTCGATCCCAAGAGCCTATCTTGGACAAGATCTATAGAATAAGCCAGAAGGAGCGCTATCCCTTCTTGGCCCACAAGATCATCTACGATCTCAACAAAGCGTTGCGCTTTGAGGATGTGAGCTTTTTGAAAAGTTTCGTAATCTTTTCCAAATATACCAAGCCCAAACATGCCGACATCTATATCAGTGACTACACACTCACGTACCAAAAACGGGTAGTGAGCGGCGGGCTCAATCTCTTTCCCAAATGGGCCAATGAGGAGCAGACCGCTTTTTATTATACGGCCATGGAGGATCGCCCCACACTCTATCGGGTCGATATCTACAAAGGGACCAGGAGCAAAATCACCAGCAGTGAGGGGATGCTGGTCTGCTCTGATGTAAGCCAGGATGGGAGCAAGCTTTTGCTCACTATGGCGCCCGACGCCCAGCCAGATATCTATATCTACGATCTCCTGACCAAAAAGGCTAGGAGAGTGACACGATATGGGGGGATCGATGTCAACGGCAATTTTGTAGAAAACGAGAGCAAAGTGGTCTTTGTATCCGATAGGCTTGGCTATCCTACGATCTTTGCCAAGAGGATCGGATCTAGGGCGGTGGAGCGTGTGGTCTATCACGGACGCAACAACAACTCCTGTAGCGCCCATGGAGACTATGTGGTCTACTCCAGCAGAGAAACGGACAACGCCTTTGGGAAAAATGTCTTCAATCTCTATCTCACCTCCACCACCAGTGACTATATCAGACGTCTTACCGCCAATGGTGTCAATATTTTTCCCAGATTTTCCAAGGATGGAGAGACGATTCTCTTTATCAAAGAGATCGGGCGGCAGACAGGTCTTGGTGTGATTCGACTCAAATACAACAAAACCTACATCTACCCGCTCTATACGGGTAAGATCCAGTCAATAGACTGGTAATCAATCTTATAGAAAGGAAGGACAGATGAAAAAGAGTCTACTTTTATCGCTCTTCGTAGCGGCGATCATCATGAGCGGATGTTCCAAAAAGAGTGTGGAGCTAGAGGCCCCCGGTACCCAAGAGGGAGCTCAGCAGGTCAGTGAGGTAAATGAGGGCGAAGGTATCCGTGCCGTTGGTGGTATGGAAGAGGGGATGAGCGAAGAGGAGAAGCTTCGCAGGATGAAGGCGATCGAGGCGGAGGCGAAGAAGATCTATTTCGACTTCGACAAATACAATATCCGCCCCGACCAAGAGCCCAGAGTCGATTATGATGCTAGGTTGTTCAATCGTGAAGATGCTAAAGAGTTCAAGATCAAGGTAGAGGGCAACTGTGATGAGTGGGGGACTGATGAGTACAACTACGCTCTAGGGCTCAAAAGAGCCAAAAGTGTCAAGGAGGCTTTGGCGGCTAGAGGAGTCGATCCAAACCGTATGAGTATCATCAGCTATGGGGAGAGCAATCCGGTCTGTACCGAGCATACCAAAGAGTGCTGGGCCAAAAACAGACGGGTCGAATTTGAGTTGATGCCATAAGGATCGCCGGTGAAAAAAGCGGTAACGATTCTAGCTCCCCTGCTCCTTTTGGCTTCGGAGCCCTCTGCTTTTGAGGCCGGGGATCTTGAGGTGAAAAATCCCTATGGTCTTACGAAGAGTGAGAAGTATATCCTCAAGAACAAAGAGGAGATTGCTGCTTTAAAAAGCAGGCTCTATAAGCTAGAGAGTCGTGTATCTGGCATGGATGAGAAGCTCCAGGGGCTTCAAAGCGTGGTCGAAGGGATCGATGAGAGGATCCGAGCGATCCAAAGCAGGCTCAAAAACCCCAGTCAAGACGAGGGGACCAGGCAAGAGCTTGTGCGGCTGCGCAAGGATCTCAACAGCTCCTTGCAGATCCAAAAGGAGAACTTCGCTTCGATGAAGAAGGTGCTCAAGGAGATGAGCTCCATGATCGATACCATCAATGCCAACTATGTCTCCAAAAAGGAGCTAGACTCCAAGCTCTCAAAGATCTATGCCCTTTTGGAGCGCCAAAAGATCCAAAAAAAGAGCGGCTCCCAGCTCTTTGCTTTGGCCAGGAGCGCTTATAAGAACAAGGAGTACCAAAAGGCGATAGAGTACTACCAAGCTGCAGCCAAGAAGGGGTACAAGCCAGCTACCAGCAACTTTTATATCGGCGAGAGCTGCTACTATTCCAAGGACTATGCCTGTGCTGTGGAGCACTACAAAAAGAGTGCCTCACTCTATGCCAAGGCCTCCTATATGCCCACGCTACTCCTTCATACCGCGATCTCTTTGGATAGGTTGGGCAAAAAGCAAGAGGCGAAGAAATTCTATGAGAGTGTCATCAAGCTCTATCCAAAGAGCAAGGCCGCCTCGATCGCCAAGCGATATGTAAAAAAATAGCCCTGACGCTGCATTAATAGGGCTTCAAGCTAGATATGCTACAATAGTGGCTCAAATTCAAAGTAAAGGTTTCAAATGGCAATCGAAGACAACAAAGTCGTAGGTATCGAATATACCGTAAAAGACGCGCAAACAGGTGAAGTGATCGATAGCAACGTAGGCCACAAGCCTCTTCGTTTCATCACGGGCAAAGGGCAGATCATCCCTGGTCTTGAGAAGAAGATCAAGGAGATGAATGTAGGCGAGAGCGCCGATGTATTGGTCAAAGCGGAAGAGGCCTATGGACCAAAGGATGAGAATGCCGTACAGACCCTTCCTAGAGAGCAATTCGCAGGTATCGATCTGCAAGAGGGTATGACCCTCTATGGACAAGGGGAGAATGGCGAGACGGTTCAAGTGACCGTGAAATCTTTCGATGATAAAGAGGTGACCATCGATTTCAATCACCCTCTAGCGGGCAAGGATTTGATGTTTAGCGTCAATGTCAAAGAGGTCAGAGACGCAACGCCCGAAGAGGTGATGACCGGCCAGGTCCAAGAAGACGAGCACTGCGGCAGCGGTCAGTGCGGCTGTAGTCACTGATCCTTCGGGCCTTCGGGCCCGTGCCTCAAATTTGCTATAATGCTTCCCAAAAAAGGGGAGCCATGAAAAAGGTAGCCTTTCTCTTTCCTGGACAAGGAAGCCAAAAGATCGGTATGGGCAAGGAGTTTTACCAAACAAGCCCAAAAGCCAAGGAGATGATCCAAGCCGCCAGCGATCGGCTGGGTATCGATTTTGCCAAACTTCTTTTTGAGCCAAACGAGCGTATCAATCAGACCCAATATACCCAACCAGCTATCTTGTTAGTCAGCCTCATAGCCAAAGAGCTTTTTCAAGACCATATGCCCATCACGCCTCTTTACGCACTTGGACACTCCCTGGGAGAATTTAGCGCTCTTGCTAGCGTGGGTGCGCTAGATCCTATGGATGGAGTGGAGCTGGTCCATAAAAGAGGTGTGTTCATGCAAAAGGCTGCCGAGGGAAAAGATGGAGGCATGATGGTGGTCATGGGGTTGGATGATGAAGTGGTAGAGGATCTGTGTGCAAGAGCCAGAGCTCAGGGCAGAGCGATCTGGCCTGCCAACTACAACAGCGACGGGCAGCTTGTCGTAGCCGGTATCAAAAGCGATCTTGCTTCGATGGAGCCTATTTTTAAAGAGGCGGGCGCGAAGAGGGCTTTGCTGCTCAATATGAGTGTGGCTAGCCACTGTCCTTTGATGGAGGAGGCTAGAGAGCCCTTGCAAGAGTATCTTCAAAGATTCATACAAGACTCTTTTGAAGCTTCGGTGGTCTCAAATGTCACCGCCAGCGCTTATGATACCAAGACTTTAGCCGTCGATCTTTTGGATCGTCAGCTGGTGGAGCCGGTACGCTACAAACACTCCATCAAAAATATTGAAAATGATGTTCAGGTTTTTTTGGAATTTGGGGAAGGAGGTGTCCTCAAAGGGCTCAATCGACGTATCACCAAAGTCCCGACACTTACGATCAGTGATCCAAGAAGCCTAGATCAAGCCCTCTCCTGGCTTGAAGATAATAAAATCTTATAAAAAATATAAAAATCGAAGGAGATTTCTTAAGGCCAGCTTTATGTAGATGTTGTAAGATAGTGCTAAAGCCAAGGGAAGGAGGAGAGAATGAGAAAGGCTTTGGTCACTGTCGCTCTAGCTAGTCTACTCTTTGGGGAGATGGCTCCAAAGGAGGCTTTTGATCATATGAAGAAGGTGCTTCCAGGTGTATGGACGCTCAGTCCCGCCAAGGATCAAAAAGATACCACAGGCGCCCACAACCATCCGGCCGTGAAGCGCATGCTAGGTACGGACAAGACGGGGGTAGAGTATGTGGTCATCGGCAACGGATCGGCGATCAAGGAGGAGCTTTTGCCCAATACCGTCCGCTGGATGGTGACAATGTATCATTGTGATGACTATCACAACTGCAAGGAGCTTCGTGCCACACACTACTGCGCCAAGCAGAACCAGCCAAGCTTCATCTTCAATACAAAAGCCAGCACCCCTACCAAGTTGGTCTTTGATTGTGACGAAGATCGAAGCGAGGTGTGTGATAGTGATGAGGCCCATGTCCACCATATCATCTTGGAGCTCTCAAACAACAACAAACACCTCAAGTCCTCATATATCGTCTACAAAGATGGGGAGCGCCACACCAAACACTCCATCTATCATTTCGACAAGAAAGAATAAAACGTCTCTTTATGGTACAATCTCCTAAAATTTTTTAGGAGACGCCATGAAGATAGCCATAATGGGAGCGATGATCGAGGAGATCGAGCCGATCCTAAGCGCTCTGGACGGCCATCCTCCTCAAAGCGATCTAGCTTATATCCTCTCCAATCTCAAAAATGTCAGACTCCACTCCATCGCTGGCAATCGCTATTTTGAGGCCAAATATAAGGGACACGATATAGTCGTAGCCTATAGCAAGATTGGCAAGGTCTATGCTGCGCTTACTGCATCGGTACTGGTGCAGCACTTCAAAGTAGAAAGACTCCTTTTTAGTGGTGTGGCTGGAGCGCTCAATCCAGATCTCAAGATCGGAGATCTCATCGCCGCTACCAAGCTGTGTCAGCACGATCTGGATATCACTGCTTTTGGCCATCCATACGGCTATGTGCCTGAGGGCAAGATCTACATCCAAAGCGATGAGTATCTGCGTATGCTGGCAAAAGAGGTGGCCAAAGAGAAGGGCATCGATCTCAAAGAGGGGATTATCGCTACCGGAGATCAGTTCGTCGCCGATCCCAAGCGCAAGGAGTGGATCCGCAAGACCTTCGGTGCCGATGCCATTGAGATGGAAGGGGCCGCGGTGGCGGTGGTCTGTGACGCTTTTGATGTGCCTTTTTTTGTGTTGCGATCTATTAGCGATGCAGCCGATATGGATGCCGCTTTTGATTTTGATGAGTTTTTGAAGCACTCCTCTAGACGTAGTGCTGATTTTATTATCTCTATGGTGGAGAAGCTCATAGGATGAAAAGGGCGGAGTTTACCAAAAAGCTGCTCAAGCAGATAGCCAGGACCAATGTGGAGTTTGAGCTCTTGCAAGAGGGCGATCGGGTCTTGGTGGGGCTTAGTGGTGGCAAAGACTCCTTGACCCTGGTCCACGCACTCAAACATATCCAAAGGGTAGCGCCTTATGATTTCTCCTTCAAGGCTCTTACCATCTCCTATGGTATGGGAGAAAATTACGATTTTTTGCGTCGCCACTGTGAAGAGTATGGCATCGACTACGACGTCTACGAGACGCCCATCTTCGAGATCGCCCAAGAAAAAATCCGCCAAAACAGCAGCTACTGCAGCTTCTTTTCCAGGATGCGCCGAGGGGCTCTTTATACTTACGCACTGGAACATGGCTTCAACAAACTGGCCCTTGGACACCATTTTGATGATGCGGTGGAGAGTTTTTTTATGAATATGTTCTACAACGGTACCATGCGCTCCATGCCTCCGATATACAAGACCCAAAAGGGGCTCTATGTTATCCGGCCTCTTATAGAGACCAGAGAGCGTCAGCTGCGAGGATTCGTCGAGCGAAACGGCTTTTTGGCCGTAGGAGATGAGATGTGTCCGGCGATGCGTTTCGATATCAAAGAGCCCTATGTCAGAGAAAATATGAAGAGCTTCGTGGCGGATCTTGAAAGACGCTTCCCGGAGGCGCTCAAATATATAAGGGCCTCCTTTCGCCACATTCATGACGATACCTTTTTAGACAAAGAGCGTTTGAGCCTTTAGTTGTTGTCAAGTGTGAGGATTTTCACTACAATACAAAGAAAAAAGGAGAGGTTATGGCCGTGGTGAGTGTCAAGGGCGCGGCGAAAGTGATCCGTGTCTACAATGTGAGCAGAATGGAGATCGAGGGGCTGGATCTGAGTGAATTTGATCTGGAGTCCGCAGAGGATGTGCGAGAGCTCTTCGATCTGGTCAACGATTTTGTAGAAACGGGGGAGGTGGAGGCTTTTGAGCCTCCAATGGAGCTCAACGGCGTCGATCCCGATGAGTGTACGATCCAGATCGAGGGCAAGCGCTACACAAGTGACGAGGTGACTTTGTGGAATGAAAATATAGTCGATCTGCTTTCCGATATCCAAGATGCTGAGGTAGGAGATATCTTCTATATCAGAAGCCTTGAGGGAGATGGACTGTGGGATTTGGAGTGCGAAGCGGAGCAGATCGATCCTAGCAAGCTGGCTTTTGGGTATGTGGACTGCTCTGTGATGTTTGATCAGTACGATGTGCTGCGTGAGGGCTATTTGGATATTATTTGCGATACCATTTTGCCAGAGCATATCCGATATGAACAAGAGCGCTTCGAGCTAAAAGACTTCGTCTTCCATCCCGTGCAGATCTACGGACAGCTCTATGTAGTGGTCAAGGATCCTGTCGAAGATATCAAGCTCTTGCAAAAGGTCGATTTTGGTGGACGGCTGCTGGCCGGTACGGACTTCATCGTAGACGATTTTGAGGCCAACTGAGGGTCAGATCCCCTCAGTGAGGATATTCCACAACAGCTCTATCTCCCTGTCATCGAAAAACTGAGCGTCTTTGTAGCGAAACAGATGCTCTATTTTTGCTCTCTCAAAGGGCTCTTTGGGGATACATCCTGGATGAGCCGGCAAGAATGAGCGAACGAGGACGGGATCGTCGTCTATATTCTCTTCACAAACGAAACAGCTCAATGTGTGATGGAGCCTGCCTTCATGCCCAAGGAGATCCACATAGCTCTCTATGATGGCTCTTTTGGGGTGCTGCTTGGTGAGTTTTTGGGCCAGACGCTCTAAGAGATCGAAGTAGAACTCCCCGGGCTCTTCGATCTCCTGGAGATGGCGATACAAGAGCGTGATAAATCGCTGCCATGCCAGGGCCTTGTCCAGATCCCTAAGCCATGAGTAGCCCAGGTGGGTAATATGGCGTAGTTTGGGGAGATAGCCGATTTGGTACTCGATATCGAAGTCGATCTTGTAGCCTATGTTGATGGTGCTGTGTCTAGCCCCATAGAAGCGATAGAGTGTGTGGAGTCGCCTTTGGGTGAGGATGGAGACGATGAGATCTTCATTCTTGGCTCTGGTGATATTGAGGATAAATCCTTGCAAGGGACTCTCTTTGTAAGAAGATTTTAACGAAAAAATAGATAAAATATTGCACTTATACTAAAACAATGATTAAACTTCGTTTAAAATGCCAGAAAAAGGTGGATCGATGGATTTTTTGACCAGTTACAAAGACAACTGCGGATTTGGGCTTTTGGCCAGTATCGACAACAAGCCTTCTCACCAAAATGTAGAAGATGCTATCAAGGCGTTGGAGCGGATGATGCACAGGGGCGCCATCGCTGCTGATGGGAAGAGCGGGGATGGGAGCGGACTGCTCTTTTCCATGCCTCATAAATTTTTCAAAAAGCTCTCCGAAAAGGAGGGTTTCGTCCTGCCGTCGACCTATGCGGTGGCGATGGTCTTTTACAAGGACGAGAGCAATATCGACGTGATCAAGGAGATGTGCGCCAAGAACGATCTGAAAATCTTGCACATCAGAGAAGTACCGATCAACACAGAGGCATTAGGAGAGCTTGCCAAAGAGACACTCCCCAGGATCGTCCAGATCTTCGTCGCCCCCAACTCTCTCATCGCCACCAAACGCTTTGATGCTCTTTTGTATCTGACAAGAAGGGAGATCGAAAAGGCTCTAGAGGAGGATGAGGATTTTTATATTCCCAGCTTCTCCTCCAAGACCATCGCCTACAAAGGGCTTGTGATGCCCACCTATATCAAGATGTTCTACCCAGATCTGCAAGATAGGGATTTTGAGGCCAGTTTTGCCCTCTTTCACCAGCGATTCTCCACCAACACCCTGCCCAAATGGAAGCTGGCGCAACCTTTTCGTATGATCGCCCACAACGGAGAGATCAACTCTGTCACCGCCAACCGCTACAACGTAATGGCCAAGTGCGAGGCTCTCAAAAGCGAAGTCTTCAGTCCCGATGAGATCGAGCGGATCTTGCCGGTATTGGAGAAGGAGGCTAGCGATAGTAAGAGTCTAGACAACTTCTTTGAGTTCTTGATCGCCAACGGCATGGAGTTTTTCAAAGCGGCCAGGGCTTTGATCCCGGCCCCTTGGCAAAACGCTCCCCATATGGATGCCCAGCTTAGAGCCTACTATGAGTATACCAGTACCTGTTTTGAGGCGTGGGATGGTCCAGCTGCAGTGAGTTTGACCGATGGCCGCTATATCGGCTGTGTCCTGGATCGAAATGGTCTTCGTCCTGCCAAATATATCATCACCAAGGACAACCGCCTCATTATCGCCAGCGAATATGGGATCTTGCAGATCCCAGAAGAGAATATCTTGGAAAGAGGTCGTTTGCAAAGTGGTGAGATGATCGCCTTGGATCTTAAGTATGGTAAGATTCTCAAAAACGACGATATCAACGACTACCTCAAAAACTCCAACCCCTATGCCGAGTGGCTCAACGAACATATGGTCTATCTCCAAGAACATATCGAGCAGCCCTTTAGCAACCTGACCGAATATGAGCTCGAAGATACCGTCCACAAGCAGCGCTACTACAATATCACCCATGAGCTCATCGAGCAGGTGATCGAGCCGATGATCAAGGAGGGCAAAGAGGCGGTAGGAAGTATGGGAGATGATACGCCAATGGCGGCCTTTAGTGACAAGCAGCGCTGTTTTACCGACTTTTTCAAGCAAAAGTTCGCCCAAGTCACCAACCCGCCCATCGATCCGATTCGTGAAAAGATCGTCATGAGTCTCAATACCGGTTTTGGGGAGATCCACAATATCCTAGACGAAGATCCAGAGCACGCCAAGAGACTCAAGGCCGTCTCGCCGATTCTTATCAAGGAGAAGATGGATGTGCTCCTATCCTATGGCGATCCCAAGCATCCAAGATATCAGGAGTGCTTCAAGCATAAATTTTTCTCCACCGCATATGAGAAGGATCTCAAAGGCTCTTTGGAGCGGCTGGTCGATGAGGTGATCAGATCTGTCAAGGAAGAGGGAGTGCGTATCATTGTCCTCGATGATCGGGAGCTCAGCCCCCATCGCAAGACCATCCCCATGGCTATGGTGATCGGTCGGCTCAACAAGCGCCTTTTGGATGAGAAGGTGCGCCATCTCACCTCTACCGTCGCTATCACCGGTGAGGTCCATGACTCTCATAGCGCAGCGGTGATGGTGGCCTATGGAGCCAGTGCTGTCTATCCCTATTTGCTCTTTGCCACTGTCTATGAGAAGCTCAAGAAGCAAGATCTTACTCCATTTGAGCTGCGCAACAAGTTCAAAAATGTCCTCAATGCCCTCAATGGTGGATTTTTGAAGATCATGTCCAAGATGGGGATCTCCACCATCGCCTCCTATCGCAACTCTTCGCTATTTGATGTGCTAGGTCTTAGCGAAGAGATCGTAGGAGAGTGCTTTAGTGGATCGGCAGCATTGGTGCCAGGACTTGGCTATGAAGATATCGAAAAGCGTCTAGAAGCCTATCACAAAAAGGCCTATGAGATCGATCTGCAAAAGAGAATCTTTCCTCTAGAGCTTGGTGGATATTACAAATATATCGAGGGCAGCGAATATCACGACTTTAGTCCCAACACCGTCAACCAGATCCACAAGGTCTCCGTCACCGGCGACTGGGAGGACTACCAGGAGCTCAAGAAGATGGTCGATGGGAGAGGATTGCGCTTTATTCGAGACTTTTTTGAGTTTCAAAGCGACAAGAAGCCTGTGAGCCTAGAGGAGGTAGAGCCCATAGAGGATATCTTCAAGCGTTTTGACTCTGCGGCTATGAGTCTAGGATCGATCAGTCCCGAGGCTCATGAGTGTATCGCCGAGGCTATGAACAAAATAGGAGCCAAGAGCAACTCGGGCGAGGGTGGAGAGGATGAGAGCAGATTTGGCACTATCAAAAACTCCAAGATCAAGCAGGTAGCAAGTGGGCGCTTTGGTGTGACTCCCGCCTATCTAAGAAGTGCCGAGGAGATCCAGATCAAGATCGCCCAAGGGGCCAAGCCAGGAGAAGGGGGACAGCTGCCAGGACACAAGGTGACAGCTCTTATTGCCAAGCTTCGCCATACTATGCCAGGTGTCACCCTCATCTCCCCACCACCTCACCATGACATCTACTCCATCGAAGATCTGGCCCAGCTTATCTTCGATCTCAAACAGGTCAACCCTGATGCCAAGGTAGCTGTCAAGCTGGTCTCGACAGCTGGAGTGGGCACCATCGCCACGGGTGTGGCCAAGGCCTACGCCGACAAGATTATCATCAGCGGTGGCGACGGGGGGACGGGAGCGGCACCTCTTACCTCCATCAAATTCGCCGGAAATCCTTGGGAGATTGGGCTTACCGAAGCCCACAACGCTTTGAAGTCCAACCATCTAAGGGAGTTCGTGGAGCTCCAGACCGATGGAGGGCTCAAGACGGGTTTGGATGTAGTCAAAGCTGCCATCATGGGAGCTGAGAGCTACGCCTTTGGTACGGGAGTGCTTACGATCATAGGATGTAAGATCTTGCGTGTGTGCCATCTCAACCGCTGTACCGTAGGGATCGCGACCCAAAACGAGTTTTTGCGGGAGCACTACGTAGGGACGGTGGATCGGCTCATCAACTACTTCACCATGATCGCCGAAGATGTACGCAAGATCTTGGCCCATCTTGGCTATACCAAGCTAGAGCAGATCGTAGGGCGTACCGACCTGCTCAAGGTGGTGGAGCATGAGCTTGCCAAGAAGTTCGATTTTAGCGCAATTTTGCGGCGACTTGACGGGGTGGATACCTGCCAGGTGGCATCAAACGAGCCTTTTGATAGCAATGAGTACGAAAAGCAGATCCTCAAAGAGATCTATCCCGCTATCGAAAATCCCACACATCCTATCATCGTCAACAAAAAGATCTCCAATGTCAACCGAAGCTTTGGCGCAAGGATAAGCGGAGAGATCGCCAAATACTATGGAGATGCAGGGCTCAAGGACGATACGATCCGCATCAATCTAGAAGGAATAGCGGGACAGAGTCTAGGAGCCTTCCTCATCAATGGTGTCACCATCACCGTCAAAGGCGCTGGCAACGACTATGTGGGCAAAGGGATGCATGGAGGCAAGATCATCATCACTTCCCAAACAGGCAAGGAGAACTTCAGCCTGGCGGGTAACACCTGTTTGTATGGCGCTACGGGAGGTACGCTCTTCGTGGCTGGAGAGGTGGGAGAGCGCTTCGCCGTGCGAAACTCCGGAGCCCTGGCTGTGGTCGAGGGTACGGGCGATCACGCTTGTGAGTATATGACCGGTGGGATTGTGGTGATCTTGGGCAAGACCGGAATCAACTTTGGTGCAGGGATGACCGGAGGGCTCGCCTTCGTCTATGATGAGGATCACACTTTTATCGAAAAGATCAACCAAGAGCTCATCGAGGCTAGGCGTATCGATATCGATGAGTTTGACGAGGCCAGACACTATCTCAAAAAGCTCCTTCAGACCTATTATGATGAGACAGGAAGCAAAAAGGCCAGAGATATCTTGGATAGCTTTAGAATGGAGATCAGAAACTTCTGGATGGTACGGCCCAAGGAGCTAAGAAAAGTGCCTTTGAACTTGGAGGAAGGGGAGTAATATGCAAAATTTCATTTTCAACGAGCGCATAGAGCCTAAAAAAAGAGCTGTCAACGAGCGGATCAAGGATTTTCGAGAGATTTATGAGATCTACAACCCCAACGAAGCGGCCACCCAAGCCGATCGCTGTGTCCAGTGTGGCGATCCCTACTGCCACAACGCCTGCCCGCTTCACAACTTCATCCCCCACTGGCTCAAGACCGTGGCGGAGAAGGATCTGGAGTTCGCTTTTAAGATCAGCAACGAATCTTCCCCCTTTCCGGAGATCATGGGGCGAGTCTGCCCCCAAGATAGACTCTGTGAAGGGGCCTGTACCCTCAATGAGGGTTATGGCGCCATCACCATAGGGGCTATTGAGACCTTTATCAGCGAAGAGGGATTTAAAAGGGGCCTTCGTCCAGAATTTGAGGAGAAGCTCAGCGGCAAGGTGGCGATTATTGGCAGTGGCCCCGCAGGGCTGAGCTGTGCGACCTATCTGCTTCGAGCGGGGATCGAGCCCCATGTCTTCGAGCGGGCCGACAGAGCCGGGGGACTCATGATGTATGGGATCCCAAACTTCAAACTTGACAAAAAGGTGGTCCAGCGCCGTATCGACTGGCTTTTGGAGGCTGGCATGAAGCTCACTTTGGGCGTGGAGGTAGGAAAAAGCCTAGATTTTGGGGAGCTGCTGGAGAACTATGATGCTGTGTTTATTGGCATCGGGGCTACCAAACCCAGACGTGCCGGGATCGAAAACGAAGAGGCCGGGATCATGGCGATGGACTTTTTGACCAATGTCCAAAAGAAGATCTTTGGTGATCCATATGACAAAGAAAAGGCGGATGTCAAGGAGAAGACCGTCGTGGTCATTGGTGGGGGTGATACGGCGATGGACTGCGTGCGTACCAGCATCAGAGAAGGAGCCAAGAAGGCGATCTGCGCCTATCGAAGGGATGCTGCTAGTATGCCAGGCAGCCGCAAGGAGGTCAAAAACGCAGAAGAAGAGGGGGCCGAGTTTGTCTACAACGTAGCTCCCACCAAGATCTTGCTGGATGATGAGGGAAAAGTGATCGGGGTGGAGTTTGTTAAGACCATCTCCACCACCACCAAAGATGGCCAGCGAAAACTTGAGATCATCAAAAACAGCGAATTTACCATGGATGCGGATGTGGTGATTTTTGCTTTGGGATTTGAGAATACCCCTTTGGAGTTTTTGTCCAAACACGGTATCGAGACCAATAGGTGGGGTGCTATCAAGGTCAATGAGCACTACGAGACCACGAAGCCCGGTGTCTATGCTGGTGGGGACTGCTACAGAGGTGCCCATCTGGTGGTCACCGCTGCTTATGATGGTCGAGAAGCGGCCAAAGCGATCGCAAAAAGGCTCAAGGGATAGTGGAAGAGCTCTACCAAGATCTCAAAGAGGTCTGCTCCACCATCTATCGCAAGATCCGATCGGGTCTTGGGGAGGAGTACTATCTCTATCAAGGTGTGGGTGCTGGGGGAGATCGTACCAGTGGGATCGATCGATTTGCTGAGGAGCTCTTTTTGCAAAAGCTCTCACCCTATGGCCGTATTATCTCAGAAGAGGCCGGAGAGGTGGGAGATGGGGAGTTTACGATCGTTTTGGATCCTATCGATGGCAGCGATAATCTGCTCTCTTCCTTTCCCTATTATGGCTCTTCCATCGCGGTCCAAAAAGAGGGGCGGACCATCTTTTCGTGTATCGTCAATTTCGCCAACGCAGACCTTTTCATAAAAGGGGAAAACTTTTACAAAAAAGGCTCCTTACTCCATGATGAGCTTTATGATGTGTATCCCAACAGCCATGCCAAAATCGGACTTTTTGAAAAAGCCTACGCCAATCCGGCGGTGGTGCGCCAGCTCAAAAGCCACGGACTCAAGTTTCGTAGCCCAGGAGCGGTGGCTTTGTCCTTGGCTTATGCGCGGTATGTGCGGTTCGTCATCTTCATAGGAGATATCCGTCCCTATGATATCGAAGCGGGGCTCCATCAGTGTGAGGGTCTTCATATATACAGGACCGATGGGCAGATCGTCGTTTGCAAAGAGGAGTCCATTTTCAATACAATAAAAAAAATCGTCCAAAGGAAGAGCGATGGGCATTAGCGATCTATTCAAAATCAGACGATCCCAACCTAGTAGCCAAGAGCAGCCCAGCCACTGGATCAAATGTCCTAAGTGCAATGCTTTGATGTACTACAAAGAGGTCAAGAACCGCTACAATGTCTGCCCAAAATGTGGCTATCACTTTCGTATCGGGGCAAAGGAGCGTATTGAGATCTTGTGCGATGAGGGAAGCTTCGTGGAGTACGACGCCAACCTTGAGCCGGTGGATCCTTTGAAGTTCGTGGACAAGAAGAGCTACAAAAAGCGGATCGAAGAGGGGAAAAAGAAGACCGGCAGGCCAAGCTCTGCTATAAGCGGAGAGTGCAGGATCGAAGGAGTCCCTACCCAGATCGTCGTTTTTGATTTCGCTTTCATGGGTGGGAGCTTGGGCTCTGTCGAAGGAGAGAAGATCGTACGTGCGGTCCAAAGAGCTTTGCAAAAGAGCCAGCCACTGGTCATTGTGAGTGCCAGTGGGGGTGCTAGGATGCAAGAGAGTACCTTTAGTCTCATGCAGATGAGCAAGACCTGCGCCGCCCTGGCCAAGCTCCACCAGGCCAAGCTTCCCTATATCTCCGTGCTCACCGATCCTACCATGGGGGGAGTGAGTGCCTCTTTTGCCATGATAGGCGATATTATCATGGCCGAGCCTGGAGCGCTGATCGGCTTTGCTGGTCAAAGGGTCATCAAGCAGACCATCGGTGCCGATCTGCCAGAGGGGTTTCAGCGAAGCGAGTTTTTACTAGAGCATGGATTGATCGATATGATCGTGGAGCGTCCTATGATGAAGAAGACCATCGGGGATCTTTTGAAGATCTTGCATAATCCCAAAGAGCTCGATAATGTTTCATGATATCTACGCTCTTTGCGATATGGGGATGTTGCGTCGTTTCAAGATCGGTTTGGAGGAGTTTGTCCAGATCGCCCAAAACTTCGGTGCGCAGATCATGCAGTATCGAGACAAGGAGTCGACCCTCGAGGAGAAAATGGAGAATCTCAAAAAGCTTCGCTCCCTTTGGTCAGGGATCTTGATCGTCAATGACGAGTGGGCGCTGGCAAGAGTGTGTGATGGGGTCCATGTGGGCCAGGAGGATCTGCTCGATATCATCGAGGTTTTCGGTGCTAGGAGCAAAGCGGAAGGGGTGACGATTTTGAGGCATCTTAGCGGTGCCAAGATCGTGGGGCTCTCCACCCACAACAAAGAGGAGATATTGGAGGCCAATGGATTAGATCTAGACTATATTGGGCTTGGAGCCTATAGAGCCAGTACCACCAAGGAAGTGAGCTTCGTATTGGGCCCTAGGCTAGAGCAGCTGGCCTCCTGTTCGACTCACAAGGTCGTAGCGATAGGGGGTGTGCGACTCTTTGACTCCATCGCCCATGTCTGGAAGCGGGCTATTGGGAGCGATCTTGTGATCAAGGCTCTCACCTATGCATAAGATCTTCGTCTACTCTATCGGAAAAAAAGATGAGCGATGCTACGAAGCGATCTATGATGCGTTTGTCAAAAACGCCAAAAAATATGCTACTATAAAACAGACAAATATTTATAATAAAAAGATCAATACCGCCCAGAGCGATCCAAGAAGAGCGCAAGAGATCTATACCCAGATCCTTAGCCCCTACCTTTTGGAAGATGGGCTCAATGTCGCCTTGCATCCGGCAGGGAAGCTCTACGATAGCCAAAGGTTCGCTAGTATGCTTGGACGAAGGAGCCAGGTGGCCTTCTTCATCGGTGGGGCTTATGGATTTGAGGAGGAGTTTTTGCGTCGGTGTGATGAGGTGGTGAGTCTATCGCCTCTGACCATGAGTCACAAGGTGGCCAAAGTGGTGCTTTTGGAGCAGATCTTTCGAGGGCTAAGCATATTGCACAACCATCCATACCATAAATAGGAGCGAACATGAGACTAAAGCGCTATATCTTCTTTAGTATTTTGTTGATGGCGATCGTAGGAGGATTGGTCTATTCTCAAATCGAGAGCAACTACACCTTTGAGATTGCGGGCATACCTATAACCTTGCCGGTGGCTGTGTGGGTGGTGATACCGATGTTTATTATGTTTTTAGCCTCCTTTTTCCATATGTCTTACTACTCCTTCATCAACTTCATGAAGCTCAAGCGCTATAAGAAAGATTACGAGAAGATGGTCGGCGCTTTTGCCCAAAGTATCATGCGAGAGCCAAGAATTCATCAATATAAAAGCGCAGAGGCCAAAAACTTGGGCGTGGTGGTGGATCACTCCCATATTGTCCCCCAAGACTTCAAGATCGATACCAAGGCAGAAAAGATCAAGAAGGCATTGGAGTATGTCAAGGATATCCAAAACGGTATCTACGTAGAGATCGAGGAGTTCAAGCTCTCATCCAAAAACCCTCTCTTGGTGAAAAATATCGAAAATCGTCTCAAAGAGGAGCCCACCTACAGTGGTGTGGTCCTTAGAAACTGCAGCGAATATCCAAGAGAGCTTTGTGAGAAGGCTTTGGAGGTCTATATGGGATTTAGCGATATCTCCAAGATCAAGGAGTACGCAAAGCTCTTTAGTTTTGAGACGCTTTTGAAGCTGATCGATTCAGCCCAACAAAGCGGGGCGAAGCTCCATTACCAGGATATCTTGTACATCTTGCAAGAGGCCGATATGAAGATCGATGAGAAGGGCTATATCCTCTTGGCCAAAAAGGTCAAGAGTGTCCTCTCCCCAGACGATCGCCTCAGACTCTTTGAGATCTTGAAAGATCGGGACGAAAAGAGTGAGGGGGCCTATGTCTATACGCTCCTGGATCTTGAGATGATCGACAAGGCCAGGGATTTTCTAGAGACTACCAACGACGATGAGCTTAGACCTTTCAAAGCCTACCTGGAGCTCAAAGAGTGTGGGAGGAACTATCCTTTGGAGCTTTTTGTGTGATGAAACTGGATTTTTCCAGGCCTCTGTACCTTTTGGCCCCTCTTGCGGGCTATACCGATCTGCCCTTTCGCAGTGTGGTCAAGAGATTTGGGGCGGATCTGACTATCAGTGAGATGATCAGCTCCAACGCTTTGGTCTATGAAAATGACAAGACGCTCCACATGCTTGAAAAATCCCCTCTAGAAGATCCCTACTTCGTCCAGATAGCAGGAAGCGATCCAGAGGTGATCAAAAAGGCCGTGGAGAAGCTCAATGAAAAAGAGGGGATCGACGGGATCGATCTCAATGCTGGCTGTCCCGTGCCAAAAGTAGTCAGGCAAGGAGCCGGGAGCGGACTTTTAAGAGATCTGGATCGGCTGGCAAGAATCGTCGAGACCATCAAGAAGCACTCAAACAAGAGCTACACCAGTGTCAAGATCCGTATTGGATTTCATGAAGATGATGTGGAGCGAATCGTCAAAACGATCGAAAATGCTGGCGCTGATTTTATCACGGTCCATGGGCGTACCAGAAGTGGCGGTTTCAAGGCTCCTGTCGATTATGAGGCTATCAAAAGGGCCAAGGAGACGGTCCATATCCCCGTCATCGCCAATGGCGATATCGACAGCTACCAAAAGGCCCAGTGGGTGTTGGAGTATACCAAGGCCGATGGGGTGATGATAGGAAGAGGTGCGATCGGCAAGCCCTGGATCTTCTACCAACTCAAGCACAAGACCCAGATCGACGAGGCGCTCAGAAGAAAGATAGTCCTAGAGCATTTTCGTCAGATGATCGCTTTTTATGGAGAGTATGGGGTGGTGCTCTTTCGCAAGCATCTGCACACCTACTCCAAAGGATATGCCGGAGCGACCGCCTTTCGTCAGCGGATCAACGAAGTGGTCGACAAAGATGAGATGGAACGCCTTATTGTGGAGTTTTTTTCTACCAAAAGGGCGGCTTAGAGATCGCCGCTGGCTTTTCGTTTGTACTCATCTATAGTAGAGTCCTCTTGTGGCGGGGATTGGAGGGAGATTTTGTGGTGCAACAGATCAAAAAAGTGGTCTTGTTCAACTATTTGATCCTCTTTGTATCTTCCTAGCAGCACATTTTTAGCTCCTGTCAAGATCAGATAGTCTACTCCGTTGTAGGAAAGAAGAATGATGCGGTTTTTTTGATCAAGAGCATATTCATATTTGATACGAAAAGGGGTCTCTTTGTCCTCCTTCCATAGCCTCCACAATCTCCATATGCCCCATCCAAGGGCCAGGAGAGCCAGCACGAACATTCCCCATAGCAAATAGAGTTTCTCTTGGCGCTGGGCCTCTTGTTTGAGGAGCTTTTGGGGACGCAGCACAAGAGTGATGCTAAAGCCATCCTTCGGGCGCAAAGCCTTGAGGGTGAGGCGTTCTTTGCTATGGATGAGGATCTGGGTGCCATCTTTTTGGGGGATCAGATCGATTTGCAAAGAGCCCTTGGCCAATCTTTGGTGCCAGGGAGCCGGGATGGTGACCTGTGGCAAGAAGAGGGCGACTCCTTTTGTAGAGTGCTGCTGGATGAGCGATCCCTCGTAAGGTACGTCAAAATTGAGTGTCACCTCGTAGCCGCCACTCTTTTGGGCTGTGTCGATATTGAGGATCATGGTGGCAAAGAGGGGGAGGGCAAATCCTAGCAGGAAAATTTTTCTCAATCCTAGCTCCTAAAAAATAGTGAGCTATTATAGTGCGCTTTTTCTAAATAGACAATAAATTATAGTATAATCGCGCTAAAAAAAGAGGGCGGATGGAGCTAATCTTCGTCGGTATTTTTGTCGGATTTTTGTCGGGATTTTTCGGTATCGGTGGTGGTACGATCCTGGTGCCGATCCTGCTATATCTAGGCTTTGACATCAAAGAGGCGGTGGGGATCTCTGTCACTCAGATGGTCTTTAGCTCTCTTTTTGGCTCCTTCTTGAATCTCAAAAAGAGCCTTTTCAAGATCAAAGAGGGGCTGGCTATAGGGCTTGGTGGGGCCCTGGGAGCTATGGGCAGTGGCTATTTTTTGCAGGTGGTACCCTCCTATGTGCTGGAGTGGATGTTTGTCGCTTTTGTGGCCTTTGCCATGTATCGCTTTTTCAAAGCTCCCGCTGAATCTGGGGATACCAGGGATATTCCTCCGTTGCTGATCTTCGTGGTAGGACTCTTTATCGGCCTCTTTGCTATTAGTATCGGTGTGGGTGGGTCGATCTTGGTGACGCCGATATTGGTGGGATTTTTCCATATGGATGTGAAAAAGGCTGCCTCCATGGGGCTCTTTTTCGTTATCTTCTCTTCACTGAGCGGATTTGTGAGCCTGAGTCTGTTTGGTCATATCGACTATCTCCACGGTTTCATAGTAGGGGCCTCTTCATTGGTGGGTGTCTATTTTGGTATCAAACTAGCCCACAGGATTGACAGACGAAGATTCAAAAAGGCCCTCATTCTCATCTATAGTGTCATTTTGATACTGGTACTCAAAAAGATCTTGGTAGGAGCGTGATGGAAAAGATAAAGATTTTTGGCGCCAAGCAGCACAATCTCAAAAATATCGATCTAGAGATCCCAAAAAACAGCCTCGTGGTCTTTACGGGGCTCTCTGGGAGCGGGAAGTCGACACTGGCTTTTGATACCCTCTACGCCGAGGGACAAAGGCGCTATATCGAGAGTCTCTCAAGCTACGCAAGACAGTTTTTGGATCGACTGGACAAGCCCGATGTGGACAAGATCGAAGGCCTCACGCCAGCTATTGCCATAGAGCAAAAGACCACCAGCAAAAACCCGCGATCGACTGTGGGGACCATCACGGAGATCTATGACTATCTTAGGCTGCTTTATGCTAGAGTAGGCACACAGCACTGCCACAAATGTGGGAAGCCGATCTCATCCATGACCTCACAAGATATCATAGAGCAGATCCTCAAGCTCCCCCCTGGAGCCAAGCTGGTGATTGCTGCTCCGCTTATCAAGGAGAAAAAGGGAAGCTTTGCCGATCTTTTGGAGAGCCTGCGCCAAAAGGGATTTGTGAGGGCTATGATCGATGGGGTGATGGTACGCCTGGATGAGGAGATTGAGCTCTCAAAGACCAAAAAACACACCATCAAAGCGGTTGTTGATAGAGTGATCCTCAAGGAGGACTCCAAGCAGAGGGTGGCCCAGGATGTGGAGAAGGCGCTGCAAACGAGCTTTGGGGAGGTGGAGGTGGAGATCCTCAACGCCGATGAGATCGAAGCTCCAAAACATCTGCATTTTAGCGAGCATCTAGCCTGCTTTGAGTGTAAGGTCAGCTTCGAGCCTCTAGAGCCTTTGAGTTTCTCTTTCAACTCCCCAAAAGGGGCCTGTCCTCAGTGTGACGGGCTTGGGATCCGCTACGCCCTGGATCTATCCAAGATCATCGATCCTAGCAAGTCCATCGCCCAGGGTGCGGTGCGGATCTTGTATGGCTACAACAAGAGCTACTATTTCAATTTTCTCAAAGCCTTTTGCCAAAGGGAGGGGATCGATATAGACAAGCCCTACGAAGAGCTTGAAGAGCATGAGCAAAAGGCGATCCTCTATGGAGCACCCGGGAGTGTGGAGTTTCGCTGGAAGAGCCACAGACTTGTGAGGAGTTGGCCAGGAGTAGTCAAGATCGCTTATGATATGTTCAAGGATGAGAGGGAGCTTGGGGAGTATATGAGCGAAAAGGTGTGCGATAGCTGTGGTGGTCATCGGCTCCGTAGCGAATCCTTGGCGGTGAGGGTGGCTGGCAAGGGGATTGCGCAGATCCTGGATATGCCCATCGAGGAGGCTTCCCAATTTTTTGCCAGGAGGAGCAATTTTGACTATCTTGCTCCCCAGCAGCAAAAGATCGCTCAGCCAATTTTAAAAGAGATCCAAGAGAGGCTCTCCTTTTTGGTCGATGTGGGGCTTGGGTATCTGACGCTGGGCAGAGATGCAAGGACTATTAGTGGAGGAGAGGCCCAGCGTATCCGTATAGCCAGCCAGATTGGCAGCGGACTGACGGGCGTGATGTATGTATTGGATGAGCCTAGTATCGGGTTGCATGAGCGTGATACCCTCAAGCTCATAAGGACCCTCAAAAATCTCCAAAAAAAGGGCAATACGGTCATCGTGGTCGAGCATGACAAGGAGACCATCGAGGCAGCGGACTATATCGTCGATATAGGGCCGGGAGCTGGAAAGTATGGAGGTGAGGTGGTCTTTGCCGGCAGCGTGGAGGATCTCAAGGCCAGCTCCACGCTCACTGCCAAGTACCTCAAAGGCGAAAAGAGAATAGAGTATTTCCACAGGAGGCCTCAGGAGGAGTGGCTCACCATGGAGGGGGTCACGATCAACAATATCAAAGATCTCAAGGTCCGTTTTCCTCTGCGCAACCTGGTGGCGGTGAGCGGTGTGAGCGGAAGTGGCAAGAGCTCGCTGGTGCTCCAGACGCTTTTGCCGGTGGCCAAAGAGGCTCTCAATCACGCCAAAAAGGTAAAAAAGGTAGCAGGCGTCAAGATAGAGGGGCTCGATCGACTCGATAAGGTGATCTATCTAGACCAAAGCCCAATCGGCAGGACCCCAAGGAGCAATCCAGCCACTTACACCGGTGTGATGGATGAGATAAGGGCGCTTTTTGCCAAGACCAAAGAGGCCCAGCTAAGAGGGTATGGACCCGGGCGCTTTAGTTTCAATGTCAAAGGGGGGCGCTGTGAGAAGTGCAAAGGCGAAGGGGAGCTCAAGATCGAGATGCACTTCCTTCCTGATATCATGATCAAGTGCGATGCCTGCAAGGGACGCAGATACAACGAACAGACCCTGGAAGTAACCTACAAAGGCAAAAATATAGCCGATGTCTTGGATATGAGTGTGGATGAGGCCTTGGAGTTTTTTGCCAGTATCCCCAAAATCTCTCAAAAACTCAAGACTTTGCAGGATGTGGGTCTAGGCTATATCACCCTAGGGCAAAACGCCGTGACTCTTAGTGGAGGGGAGGCCCAGCGGATCAAGCTGGCCAAGGAGCTAAGCAGAAAAGATACGGGCAATACCCTCTATATCCTCGATGAGCCTACGACGGGGCTCCATTTTGCCGATGTGGATAGATTGGTGAAGGTCTTGCACCATCTAGTCGATCTTGGCAATAGCGTCATCGTCATCGAACACAATCTAGACGTGATCAAGAATGCCGACTATATCGTCGATATGGGCCCTGAGGGAGGGAGCAAAGGAGGCAGGGTCATCGCTGTCGGCACTCCTGAAGAGGTGGCCAGGGACTATCAAAAAAGCGGGAGCTACACGGGAGAGTTTTTGGCCAAGGAGCTCAGGGGCTCAGGCAGGCTTTAGCCTCTTGGGGTGTGAGAGCCTTGCCAAAGCAGAGTTTTTGCTTTTTTAAGATCGCAAGATCTCTTCGAAGTTTGGCTTTGTAGTAGCTTTTTGGGAAACTCATGCTAAAGGTCTTGGCCAAAGCGTCACTTCTGGGATCTTGCGGATGGCGCTCTATGCAGGGGATCGCTTCGTGCTCTTGCAAGCAAGAGAGTCTGGACTCATAGGTCTGGATAATAGTGTCGATGGCGGTGATATTGGACTCTCTCCATCCACCAAAGAGACTCAATGTGAAGATGAGGAGCACAAAGATGGGCATTGTCTTCCTTTGAGAAATTTGATTACAATTATACTCAAAAAAGGTCTTGGATGAAGACGCTCACGATCGTAGATACTTTTGGTTTCTTCTTTCGCAGTTTCTATGCCCTGCCACCGCTAAAGAGCAAAGAGGGTTTTCCTACGGGACTGCTTACAGGATTTTTGAACTTTCTCAATACTTTGATAAGTGAGGAGGGGAGTGACTATATCCTCTTCGCCCTGGATAGTGAGGGGCCAAGTTTTCGCTCATCCATCGATCCAAACTACAAGGCCCAGCGCCCGGAGCCTCCCCAAGATCTCAAAGTCCAGCTTCCTGTCGCTATTGAGTGGATTGAGAAGATGGGGTTGAGCGCTTTGAGCAAGGAGGGGTTTGAGGCGGATGACATTATCGCTTCTGTGACCAAATGCGCCAAGGAGGCTGGTGTACGGGTCAAGATCGTCAGCCACGACAAAGACCTCTATCAGCTCATCGAAGATGACAAGGTGGTGATCTATGATCCTATCAAGCGTGTGGAGATCGATGAGGAGGGAGCTTACAAGAAGTTTGGAGTGCCTGCCTCCAAGATCCAAGACTATCTAGCCCTCGTGGGAGACAGCTCAGACAACATACCGGGTGTGCGTGGTATCGGGCCAAAGACAGCTGTGAAACTTTTGGAGCGATTTGAGAGCCTGGAGGGGATCTATCGCCATATCGATGAGGTGGAGCCTCCAAGAGTGCGAAAGCTTTTAGAAGATGGCAAGCCAAACGCCTTTTTGAGCAAGAAGCTAGTAGCGCTTCGAGACGATCTGTTTGAATCGTGTGATCTAGAGCGTTTCAAGACCCCATCGATCAATCCTATCATCAAAATAGCCGATGATCTGATTCGATACGATATTACCGCCATTTTAAAAAAGATCAAAACAGCTCCTCTCATCCAAAAAGAGTCGGTCGAATTTGAGGCGGTCACACTCTCAAAGAGCGAGGATCTGCAAAAGATCCTCTCATCTATCCCAGAGGGGGCACTCGTGAGTTTTGATACGGAGACGACGTCGCTAGATACCAAGGAGGCCAGGCTTGTAGGGTTTAGTTTCGCTTTTGAGCCCTCTAGGGCCTACTATGTGCCGGTAGCCCACAGCTATCTTGGAGTAGGGGAGCAGGTCGACTTCCAGGATGCTATGGAGGCTATCAAGAAGCTTTTTGATTATACCGTCATAGGGCACAATCTCAAATTCGATCTCTCTTTGCTCTATTGTCTGGGGCTACCCAAGCAAGAGAGGTTTATCGACACGATGCTGCTAGCTTGGCTTGTCGATCCTCAAAGCCCGGTGGGATTGGACAGTGTGGCTAAGCGCTATTTGGATCATGAGATGATCACCTATGCCCAGACGGTCAAGAGAGGAGAGGATTTTAGCGCCGTGCCTATCGATCAGGCCACAAGATATGCGGCCGAGGATGCTTTGATCACCTATCGACTCTACTTTCGGCTCCTCGATCGCCTCAAAGCCCAAGGAGCCGCCCATCTGATCGATGAGGCCAAAGAGGTGGAGTATCCTTTTGTCAATGTCTTGATCGGTATGGAGAGAGCCGGTATCAAGGTCGATGTGGAGTTTTTTGAGAAGCTCAAGGAGAAGACAGCCCAAAAACTAGAAGAGCTTACAATCCAGATCTATGAGCTAGCCGGCGGGGAGTTCAATATCAACTCGACCAAGCAGCTAGGATCGATCCTCTTTGAAAGACTCGCTCTTCCACCTCTAAGACGGACCAAGACGGGCTATAGCACCAACGAGGCTACTTTGGCCGCACTTAAAGAGAAGCATCCCATCATTCCAGCTATCTTGGAGTACCGAGAGCTCTTCAAACTCAAATCCACCTACATCGATCCGCTCCTGGTATTGGCCAAACAAGAGCCCGATCACCGTATCTATACCACCTTTTTACAAACAGGCACGGCGACTGGCAGGCTCTCTAGCAAAAATCCAAACCTCCAAAATATCCCCATCAAGACCGATGTGGGCAGACAGATCCGCTACGGTTTCGTAGCCAAGGAGGGGTATAAGCTAGTTGGGATCGACTACTCCCAAATAGAGCTGCGTCTTCTGGCCCATTTTAGCCAGGATCCCGCTTTGGTGGAGGCTTTTGGGCAAGATAGGGATATCCATATGCAGACAGCTTTGAGACTTTTTGGTCAGGATGCCCATAAGAAGCGCAATATCGCCAAGAGCATCAATTTTGGTCTTATCTATGGGATGGGGAGTCGTAAGCTGGCCCAGACTCTAGGAATATCGACCAAAGAGGCCAAGGAGATCATCGAAAGCTATTTCACCTCTTTTCCAAGTGTCAGGGAGTACCTAGCCTCTATAGAGGAGTTTGCCAAAAGGGAAGGCTATGTGGAGACACTTTTGAGACGCAGACGCTATTTTGATTTTGCTTCTGCCTCGGGAGCCCAGCTGGCAGCCTTCTTGAGAGAAGCTACCAATACCGTCTTCCAAGGAAGCGCAGCCGATCTGATCAAGATGGCGATGCTCAAGATCCACAGACGTATCCAGGAGGAGGGACTGGAGGCCAGGATGCTCTTGCAGATCCACGATGAGCTGATCTTTGAGATCCAAGAGCCCTACGTAGAAGAGCTGGCACAGGAGTTTCGGCGTATCATGGAGCAGATCTATCCCCTCAGAGTCCCGATCAAGTGTTCCGTGGGGATTGCCGATCGGTGGGGAGATTTGAAGTAGATAAAAAAATAAGATTAAATGAAAATTGAGACAAATTTTTTTTATGATCTATACTACAATGCATCAATTTAATGAAAAAAGGTAGTCTATGAAATGGTTCTTTTCGATGAAGTCGGCGGTGATTATGATGCTCATTTTCGCCGCGAGTATCGGTGTGGCCACCTTTATAGAAAACGACTACGGTACCCAGACGGCATGGGCTGAGGTCTATACCGCCAGATGGTTTGAGATCTTGCTGGTGCTGCTCTCACTCAATCTTTTGTACAATATCTTCAAATTTCGACTTTTTCGAAAAGAGAAATTCTTTACCGGACTCTTTCACCTGGCTTTTTTAATCATTTTGCTTGGTGCGGCGATCACGCGCTATTTTGGCTATGAGGGGACGATGCATATTCGTGAAGGCTCCTCTAGCGACACTATGCTCTCAGCTAGAAACTACATGCAAATAGATATCAAAAAAGATGGCAAGATCTATAGCTACCAGGAGCCTCTCTATCTCTCCAAGCTCTCAAAAAATCGCTGGAGACGTGATATTACGATCGGCGATGAGAATGTGGAGGTGGAGCTTAAGGGTTATGTGCCCAACGCCACCTATGAGCTGATACCTTCAAAAGATGGCGAGCCCTATGTAGAGCTGGTCCTCTCCAATGGAAGTGGCCGGGTGCAAAAGATACTCAAAAAAGGGGAGAGCTTGGATATTGGTGATGCGCTGATCACCTTTGATCGAAATCTTACAAGCCAAAAGCCGATCATCGCCATCACCGAAAGAGATGGCAGGCTCTTTCTCAAGGCCCCCTATCCGATAAAGACGATGAAGATGGAGGATATGAGCAGTGCCCAGTATCCTCCCAATCAGCCCATCCCCTTTGAAAAAGGGAGACTCCATACCATCGCCGGACTCAATCTGGTGCTCAAAAACTACTACCCAAAAGCCAAGAAGGAGCTCAAAAGCGTCGATCCCATGGCCAAGCAGAGCAGATTCAAAGACGCTTTGATTCTTGCGATCCGTGATGCCAACCAGAGCAAAGAGGTGGTACTCTTTGGCAAGAGTGGCCAGGAGGGTGAGCCGGTACGGATCGATCTAGGAAGCAAGGAGGTGGCTGTAGCCTATGGTGCCAAACGCATCAGGCTCCCCTTTTCTCTCTATCTCAAAGATTTTCAGCTAGAGCGCTATCCCGGATCGATGAGTCCTAGCTCTTATGCTAGTGAAGTGAAGGTGATCGATGGCAACAGGAGCTTCGATTATAGGATCTATATGAACCATGTGCTAGATTATAAGGGGTTTCGCTTCTTTCAAAGCTCTTACGATATGGATGAGAAGGGGACGATCCTCTCTGTCAACCACGATCCTGGCACCATCATCACCTATATTGGCTACTTCTTGATGGCTTTGGGGATGATCTTGCACTTTTTCATGCCCCAAAGCCGCTTCCAAAAGCTGGCTAGACTGACCAAAAAGGTCCAGGAACAGCGCCAGAGCATGCTCCTCAAATCCTTTATCCTTGGGATCTTCTTATTTGGCTTGAACTCCCATGCCGATCCTTTGGATCTAGCCAAGAAGATCTCCCAAGAGCACGCCGATCGTTTCGGTGCTAAGATCTTGGTCCAAGATAGTGGCGGACGTATCGAGCCTGTCGATACCCTCAGCCGTCAGGTCCTGGCCAAGGTAGCCAAGAAAGAGGAGCTCTATGGTCTCAATGCCAATCAGTACTTTTTGGGTATGACCATAAAGCCCGAGATCTTTCAAAAGATCAAGATGATCTATGTCCATCACCCCTATCTCAAGAAACTTCTGGGGCTGGAATCAAAGGAAAAATATGCCTCTTTTGAGGACTTTTTCGACTACAACAAGAGTGATCCCTACAAGCTCTCCAGGCTGGTCCAAGAGGCGGTGGCCAAGAAGCCGGCTGCAAGAAGCCAGCTTGATAAAGAGGTGCTCAAGGTCGACGAGAGGGTCAATGTCGCCTATATGGTCTATACAGGAGCTCTGCTTCGTATCATCCCAAATCCCTATGACAAGCATGGCAAGTGGGTCTCTCCCGTAGAGGCGATCCAGAGCTTTCCCAAAAAGGAGTCGGAGCTGGTGCGCCTCATCATGGCCAGCTATTTTCAAAATGTGGATGAAGCGATCCAAAGCGGAGACTGGAGCAAGGCTGACAAGTCCTTGGATGTGATCGCAGATTTTCAGAAGTACTACGGCTCTTCGGTCATGCCCCCCAAACGCAAGATCGAAGCGGAGCTGCTCTACAACAAGCTAGATATCTTCAATCGTCTGGTGCCATACTACATGATCATCGGTTTTGTGCTTTTGATCTTGATCTTGGCCAATCTTATCAACCCAAAATTTACAATAGGTCCTGTCGTCAAGATCGGAGTGGTCCTCATAGCTTTGGGATTTATTGTCCAGACCTTTGGTATGGCTTTGCGCTGGTATGTGGCGGGGCACGCTCCATGGAGTGACGGGTATGAGTCGATGGTCTATATCTCCTGGGCTACCATTTTGGCCGGATTTTTCTTCGCCAAGCGTAGCCCCATCGCTTTTGCTGCCACATCCTTGCTTGGTGGGTTGATTCTTTTTGTGGCACATCTCAACTGGCTTGATCCCCAGATCACCAATCTGGTGCCGGTACTCAAGTCCTACTGGCTCATGATCCATGTCTCTGTCATTACTGCTAGCTATGGATTTTTGGGATTGAGCGCGCTGTTGGCCTTTATCGTGCTCTTGCTCTTTTTGTTCGTCAATGAGAGCAACAAGGATATGATGACACTCACTTTCAAGGAGCTCACCTACATCAATGAGATGAGCCTCATCATCGGTCTCGTGCTAGTGACTATCGGAAACTTCCTGGGAGGTGTCTGGGCCAACGAGAGCTGGGGACGATACTGGGGCTGGGATCCCAAGGAGACCTGGGCTGCTGTGACTATCTTGGTCTACGCTGCAATTGAGCATATTCGACTGGTGCCCAAGATGAATAGACTCTTTTTGTACAATGTCTTGGCCCTATGGGGGTATAGCAGTGTTATCATGACCTACTTTGGGGTCAATTTCTACCTCAGTGGCCTCCACTCCTACGCCCAAGGCGATCCGGTACCTATTCCAGAGTGGGTCTACTGGGCGGTGGCGATTTTGGTGGCCTTGAGCTTGGGAGCTTATTACAAGAAGCGAAAATATGGCCTAGATATCAAGATCTAGGCCTACTTTTTGAACCAGCTTTTGACCTTTTCGAAGATAGAGGTGAATTTCTCCTCATGGGGTGTGCTCTCTACCCCAAAACTCTCCTGGAGCTTGAGGAGGAGCTCTCGTTGCTCGTCGTTGAGCTTCTTGGGAAAGATCAGCTTGATCTGTGCGATGAGGTTGCCCCTGCGCCCTGTATGGATATTTCTAAATCCTTCCCCTTTGAAGACGAACTGCTCCTTATCCTTGGTGCCGACGTGGAGTTTGAGCTCTCTTTCACCTCTAGGGGTAGGGATGGTGATGGACTCACCTAGGAGAGCTTTGGTGAAGAAGACCGGCACTTCCATATAGATATCGTCGTTGTAGCGTACGAAGTGCTCGTCCTCTTGGACATGGATGGTGATATAGAGATCTCCTCTAAGCCCACTTGGTGAGAGATTGCCTTTGGCCTGGACACGGATACGGTTTTCGTTGTCGATTCCTTCTGGGATCTCGATGGTGATTTTCTCTTTTTGGAGGGTATAGCCGCTCCCGCCACATTCGCCGCACTTTTGCTGCGCGCTCTCTCCACTGCCTCCACATCTAGGACAGGTCTGGCTAAAGGTCATGAAGCCTTGGCGATAGTAGATCTGGCCTCTGCCGTGGCATTCGGGACAGATAGAGAGTCTGCCATCTTTGGCCCCGGTCCCTTTACAGGCCTGGCAGGGGGCCTTGTACTCATACTCGATCTCTTTTTTAGTCCCAAAGAGCGCTTCGGCGAATGTGATACTCAGATCTATGGAGAGATCTAGGGGGTATTTCTCCTGGTTTTTGCGCTGGCGCCCAAACCCCCCTCCGCCAAAGGCCTCGCCAAAGACTGATTCAAAAAAGTCCATGATATCTTCATAGCTGCTGTGGCTAAAGCCTTGGAAATTCTCCCCTTCAAGCCCTGCTTTGCCGTAGCGGTCGTAAAGGGCTCTTTTGTTCTCGTCACTGAGGACCTGGTAGGCCTCGTTGATGAGTTTGAAGCGCTCCTCAGCCTCCTTGTCCCCAGGGTTTCGATCCGGGTGGTATTTGAGAGCCAGTTTTCTATAGGCTCTCTTGATCTCTTCAAAACTTGCTTCTCGATCGATCTGGAGTACTTCGTAATAGTCGATATCTACCAATTGGCCCCACCTTGTTTTAAGATTGTTTTAAGCTGCCAAAGTGTACCAAAAGATTTGTTATAAACAATTAAATTTTTGATATAATTTCGCCAAAAAGAGGGGTGAGGTGAAGTCCAAAAAGTTCGAAAAGCTTGTGGAGGCCTTGGAGACGCTCCCCACGATCGGCAAGAAGAGCGCTTTGAGGCTGGCTTACCATATGGTGCTAGAGAGCCCTATGGCAGCCCTTCGTCTAGCCCACGCTATCGAAGAGGCGGTCAGCCATGTCCATCGCTGTGCCCAGTGTGGCGGGCTCAGTGAAGATGAGCTGTGTGGGATCTGTAGCGATCCTTCGAGGGAGAGCTCTACACTCTTGCTTGTCCAAAGTGCCAAAGATATCCAGGTGATCGAAGAGAGCGGAGAGTATCACGGTCTTTATTTTGTCTTTGAGGCTTTGGAACAAAGACGCCTAGAAGAGCTTCGAGAACTCATCCTCCAAAAGGAGATAGAAGAGCTGATCTTCGCCTTTACCCCTTCTATCCAAAATGATGCCTTGATCCTCTTCATCGAAGATCGCCTCCAAGATCTAGATCTCCTCTTTACCAAGATCGCCCAAGGTGTCCCCACAGGTGTCCATCTGGAGAATGTCGATACCCTCTCTTTGGCCAAAGCTATCAGCGACAGGGTCAAGGTCTAGCGAATCTTTTGGTATAATTTCGTTTAATTTTATCAAAAGAGGTACGATATGAGCTGGAGTCCAAGTAGCTGGAGAGCGTTTCCTATCAAGCAGCAGCCTGCGTATGAGGATCAAGAACAACTCAAAAAGATTGAGCAAGAGCTTAGGAGCTTTCCACCATTGATCTTTGCCGGAGAGGCCAGGGAGCTCAAGAGAGCCTTGGCCAAGGTGGCCAAAGGGGAAGCGATCTTGCTCCAAGGGGGCGATTGTGCTGAGAGCTTCGCCAACTTCAACGCCCAAAACATCCGTAATCTTTTCAAGGTCCTATTACAGATGAACATGGTCTTGATGTACGCCACGGGCAAGCCGGTCGTCAAGATCGGGCGAATAGCGGGCCAATACGCCAAGCCCAGAAGCAGCGATTTCGAAGAGATCGGTGGTGTGAAGCTTCCAAGCTATCGGGGGGATATCGTCAACGACATCGACTTCACGCCAGAGGCTAGAGTACCAAAGCCCGAGAAACTGATCGAGGCCTACTACAAATCTGCCGCCACGCTCAACCTCATCAGAGCCTACGCTAGGGGAGGCTTTGCGGATCTGCGGGCCATTCATAAATGGAATCTGGAATTTTTAAAAGGCAACGAGCTTGAGGAGAAGTTTGAGGATCTTGCGGATAAGATCACTCAGGCTCTGAGATTTATGGAGGCGTGCGGGATCGATCCGGACAATACGCCCCAGCTCAAGCAGACCACTTTGTATACCTCTCACGAGGCGCTGCTGCTCAACTACGAAGAGGCGCTTACTAGGCAGGATACCTTTACTGGTGATTGGTATGACTGTAGCGCTCACTTTTTGTGGATTGGGGATCGTACCAGAGATCTCGATGGGGCTCATGTGGAGTTTTTCCGTGGGATCAAAAATCCCGTGGGCGTGAAGGTGGGGCCTACCATGAAGCCAGATGAGCTCCTGCGCCTCATCGACGCTCTCAATCCAGACAATGAGCCAGGTCGCCTTACCTTGATCGTGCGTATGGGAGCCCAAAAGATTGCAACGCTCTTCCCGCCCCTGCTTCGAGCGGTCAAGGAGGCCGGCAAAGAGGTGGTCTGGAGCATCGATCCGATGCACGGCAATACCTACAAGACCGAGGCGGGGCTCAAGACCAGGGATTTTGAGAAGATTTTGGAAGAGGTCAAGCAATTTATCCAGATCCACAAGGCCGAAGGCACCGTACCTGGCGGGATGCATCTTGAGATGACGGGAAGCGATGTGACGGAGTGTACGGGCAGTATCAGCGCCTCTATCACAGAAGAGGCCCTAAGAAGTCGCTACCATACCCAGTGTGATCCAAGACTCAACGCCAACCAGGCTTTGGAGCTTGCTTTTATGGTGGCGGATACCTTCAAGGATCTCAAATGAGAGCCACTTTTGTCATAGCGCTCTTGTTTTCGGTCCTTTTTGCCTATGAGGATGTGGACGCCAAAACATTCGCCAAGCTTTTAAAGCAAAAGGATGTGGTGGTATTGGATGTACGCACGCCCCAAGAATACATGCAAGGCCATATCAAAGGGGCCAATCTCATTCCCGTGCAGGTTTTTCAATATCTTAGGCTTGGAGGCAAGGGGATCAGGGATAAAAAGGTCCTGGTCTACTGCCGTAGCGGCAACAGAAGCGTCTCGGCTAGCAAGTGGCTTGAGAGCTGGGGGGTCAAGAGCGTCTACAATCTCAAAAGAGGCATCTTGGAGTGGAAGGCTCTGGGCTATCCTCTGGAGCGTTGATGGCGACGGATCGCCACCCAGGCGTACAGCGCGATCAAAAAGGGCTCAAATCTGGCAGCATAATTGATGAGAAAGTCTTTGAGAGCACACAAAAACCCATCGGCCAGGTAGTGGCGCCCAAGATAGAAGGCCAGATATGGATTGGCTTTTGAGATCTGAGTGAGCGTGCATAGGATAAAGAGCGCTATGGATATGAGATGGAGCATGAGTAACAGTCCAAGACCATAGGCTACTATCTCCCATCTCTTTGCCCCAAAGATAGCTACGATAGCGATCAGGAGCGCCAGCGTCATTGGGAGGTTGAACGTGATCGCCTCCATATCGATCGTGACCTCAAAAGTAAAATCTCTTCTTTTGCCACTATCGTCGATCATTGGAATGGTGTTGGAGAGGGTGAAGATTTGTCCCTCTTTGGCTGGTCGTGATCGCTCGATTGCAAGATCATAGCTTCTGGATATTCCTTGAAGAGCGAGCGATGTCAAAGAATGGTTGTAGGAGCTCTTTGTCTCTATCCAGACCGCTATGAGAGGCAAAAATAGAGCTATGAAGAGGACGAAAAGTGTAAAGACCCTACCTCTTTGCACCTTCGATCCTTTGAAGATAGAGCAAAAAGAGCAAGAAGGCCAGGACGATCATGATGCTCTGGGTGATATAGTCATGCATCAGATCAAACTGCCTGGGATAACGCTCAATGACCCACGCTAGCAGCGTGATTCTGGCTAGATTGATGAGCTCTAGGAGGATAACTCCCACTCCACCCCAAAAGAGTTGCTCCTCCAGGGAGCAGGATAGGCAAGAACTCCCGCAAGGTAGATCAATACAGCCTCAAGGCCGTTGCAGCCAAATTTGATGATCATATTGGCATGAGGCAGGCGCAAGATCTCTCCATCGGCCCTAGCCCCAATGCCGGCTGCCTCAACAAGAGGGGCTGTAAGATTGGCGATAAAAGCGTTGTAGCGGCTCTCTATCCCCAGGGCTTCTCGCATGGGGGTATAGTCGATGAGCAAAAAGGCGATGGCTAGATAAAGCAGATACAAAAAGATAAATCGTCTCATCGATCCAAGAGCTCAAGACCCTTTCTCATCGCCTCTTCGATAGACTTTTTGTCGTAGTGGAAGTCGGTAAAGATCTCAAAGGCCAAGACCCCCTGGTAAAGCAGCATATCGGTCCCATCCTTGGTCTGTAGTCCCATGGATCTGGCTAGAGCCAGGAAGGGGGTGATTTTGTTGTAGATCACATCGACGGCATATTTGGCTTTTTGAAAAAGTGGCACCAGGAGCTCTTTGGGAGCCGGGAGGCTTTGATCCTCAAGGCCTGCTGAGGTGGTGTTGACAATTAGATCTAGGGCTCTTGGCTCAAAATCATCCCATGTATAGGTCTTAAATCCTAGCTCTTGGAAGAATCTCAATCGCTCTTTGGTGCGGTTGAGGATGAGAGGATCATACCCTTTTGCCCTCAGGTACAAAGCGATGGCTTTGGCGGTCCCACCGGCTCCAAGGATGAGCAGAGTCTCAAACTCAAACTCCTTCACACTTTCAAAAAAGCCTGGTGCGTCGGTGTTGTAGCCTAGTATCTTGCCATCTTTTTCTATCCAGGTATTGACGGCCTCGATCTGCTGAGCGATCCCCAGGACTTCATCAGCCTCTTTATAGGCCCACTCTTTGTGAGGGACGGTGATATTGGCTCCTTTGAGGGCAAGGTCCTTGAAGCGCTCTTTGAGCATGGAGCCCTCTTGGAGTCTGTATCTGGTATAGCAGCCGTCAAATCCAAGCTTTTTGAAGGCGTGGTTGTGCATGATGGGGGAGATGGAGTGGGCGACCGGGTCGCCCAGGATGGCGTAGAGTTTCATGATGAGAGCTCCTCTAGGGCGCGCTTCAAGGCGCCAAGTTTGTTGTTGACTTCCAAAAATTCAAGCTCTGGCTTGCTATCGGCGACGATACCAGCTCCTGCCTGGAAGATCACCTCATCCTCTTTCAAAAGGGCGGTGCGGATGGTGATGGCGCTGTCCATATCGCCATTGAAGCCAAAGTAGCCCACACTACCGCTATAAAAACCCCTTTTGAGTCCCTCAAACTGGGCGATCAGCTCCATCGCCCGGATCTTTGGTGCGCCTGTCATGGTACCGGCGGTAAAAGTAGCCATAAAAAGATCGAACATATCATACTTCTCATCCAGCAGTCCCACCACGTCGCTGACCATATGCATCACGTGGCTATAGCGCTCTACCCGCATGATTTCGGGGACTTTGACACTCCCTGGTTTGGCTACTCTTCCTACGTCGTTGCGTCCTAGATCGATGAGCATCACATGCTCGGCTACCTCTTTGGGATCTTCTAGCATCTCAAGTTCTAGCTCCTTGTCCCTTTTGGGGGTGGCCCCTCTTTTTCGGGTACCCGCTATAGGGCGCAGGAGGATCTCTTTGTCACTGAGGCGCACCATCACCTCCGGACTGCTTCCTGCTATGGCGAACTCATCGAACTCCAGCAAGAACAGATAAGGAGAGGGGTTGAGACTGCGGAGCTTGCGATAGAAGCTGAATCGATCCACGATCGCTTTTTGTTTGAGGCGGTTGGAGATGACGATCTGAAAGACATCGCCACTTCTGATCATTCGCTTGCTCTGTTCGACCATCTCAAAGAAGCGCTCCTTAGAGTGGGCGAAGGTGGGTGGGCCAAGGAGCTTGGCTTTTTTTAGAGGAGTGTAGGTGTACCTGTCCTTGATGGATCGCTCCAGTGGGTCGAAGATCGTGCGCTCTACCTCCTCATCACTGCTTATTATCGTAAGGCGTGAGTTTTTGTGGGAGTAGGCGATGATGAGCTTTGGGCGGATCATGTAGAGATCTGGTGTTTGGAGCTCATCTTCTAGATGGTCCATATACTTTTGCAGCACCGGCTCAAACTGAGCCACGAGATCATAGCCTATATAGCCGATAAATCCATCTACGAAGCCGACTCCAAGCTCTTTTGAGATCTTTTTGTAGGCCTGGAAGTCGATATCCTTGTAGTAGCGTTTCAAAAAGAGGAGGGGGTTGGGATCGATCTGCTCCACTTTGTCATCTTTTTTGTAGTAGCTTTTGCCCCCCTCTCTCCAGATCGCCTCTTTCTCTCCGCAGACGATATAGCTGAAGTTGCCATCACTTGTATTGAGGACACTCTCAAAGAGATAGCTCTTTTGGCCCGGGAAGAACTCCTTGGCCTTTTCATAAATGGCGATAGGGGTGAACTGATCGAGCATGAAGGATCTGTGGGCTAGCATCTACTCCACCTTCGTCACGAACGCTTTTGGGTTGATGCTTCGCTTGATCTTTGGAAGATAGCGACTAGCCTCCTCCTTGGAGCTAAAGGGACCTATATAGACCCTCTTGATCCGTTTGTCGCCGATGGTGAGCTCTTTGATTGTGTAGCTGTATCCCTCTTGCTCGATCTTTTTCAAAAAGCCCTTATCAGGTCCATATCGCAAAAAAGCTCCCACTTGGATATAGATGTCGTTTGGGGCCTTGGCGGTGGAGGGCTTTGGTTTGGGTGTCGGTTTGGGCTGAGGCTTTGGAGCCGGTTTTGGTTTGGGTGTGGGTGTTGGCTTGGGAGCGGGAGCTGGATGGCTCTTTGGCTCTTTGTGGATTTTTTGGGGAGGTTGTGGCTGGAGCTGGGCCAGGACCGATTCACTCTTTTGCTCTAGAGCTTTCTCCTTTTGCATCACCTCCTTGATCACCTTCTTAAAGGCTCTATCCTCTTCGATGATCGGGACCTCTTCCATGGCTTCTTTGGAGCTACTCTTGTGCTCTACGATCGGCTCTTCTTCTACCAATGCATCTTGAGGTGCGGAAGAGGAGTCGCTGATCACCTTGACGATGGTGATCACCACGATAAAGAGCAGCAGGGCCGATCCGGCTAGCAAAAGCCACTTCTTAAGCTGCTCTTTTTTGTAATTTTCCAATACGATATCTTCTAGCTCTTCGTTGCGAATCTCTTCTAGATCTTCTTTTTTCATGGCCTGTCCTTAGCTAAAGAGTATGCCAATTATATTATACTTTTTGTAAAAGAGAGCTTCATTGCGGGCCCAAAGCCCGCAAGGATCAGTAGGTAGGCTGGGTGTAGATGACGAACTGGCGGGCGAGGGCGGTGAGCTCCTCTTTGATCTTGGCTTGGAGATTGACGTCGTCGATGTTGTCCAACACATCGGCGATGCGGTTGGCGATGAGCTCGAACTCTTTTTCCTTCATGCCTCTTGCCGTAAGTGCCGGAGATCCGATACGGATACCGCTGGTCACAAAAGGGCTTCGAGTCTCGCCGGGGACGGTGTTTTTATTGACGGTGATGCCGGCTCTGCCCAGGGCCTCGTCGGCCTCTTTGCCGCTAAACTCCTTGTCCAAAAAGCTTACAAGGACTAAGTGGTTGTCGGTGCCGCCACTGACGACGTTGTAGCCTCTGTTCATGAGCGTGGTCGCCAGTACTTCGGCGTTGCGCCGCACCTGCTTGGCGTACTCTTTCCATTCGGGCTTCAAGTTTTCCCCAAAGCCTACGGCTTTTGCTGCGATGACATGCACGAGAGGGCCTCCTTGGAGTCCCGGGAAGATGGCGCTGTTGACCTTTTTGGCGATCTCTGGATCGTTGGTCATGATCATACCGCCCCTTGGGCCTCTGAGGGTTTTGTGGGTGGTGGTGGTCACCACGTCGCAGTGGGGGAAAGGGCTTGGATGCTCTCCAGCTGCTACGAGTCCGGCGATATGGGCGATGTCCGCCATGAGGATCGCTCCCACTTCGTCGGCGATCTGGCGAAATTTTTGAAAGTCAATCACTCTTGGGTATGCGCTCGCACCGCAGATGATCATCTTGGGCTTGACGATACGAGTGATATCGAGGACGCGATCGTAGTCGATCCACCCCTCGTCGTTGACGCCGTAGAAGAAGCTTTGGTAGATCTTTCCGCTGGCATTGACCTTGGCGCCGTGGGTGAGGTGTCCGCCGTGACTAAGATCCATCCCCAAAATCTTGTCATAGGGCTTGAGGAGTGCCAGGTAGACACCTTGGTTGGCCTGGCTGCCGGAATGAGGCTGGACGTTGGCGAACTCGCATCCAAAGAGCTCTTTGGCCCTCTGGATAGCCAGCTCCTCCACCGC
>PUXX01000085.1 GCA_009659895.1 Campylobacterota bacterium | reverse complement strand
CGCTGAGGACGTAGTGGAGCTCGTAGTAGTTGTTGATGATATACTCGAAATCCTCTTTGGCCTCCTCGTCGCAAGCGATGAGCAGCGACGCGCCGCAGCGCACTTCGATGGTGTCTTCGGGCATCAAGACGCTCCTTTTTCTTCCGTTCTCCTCATACATATAGAGCAAAAAGAGGATCTTGTTGTGTTTGGTGTAGTCGGCTCGGGATCGGCGCAGGATTTCGAGGGTGATTTTCGTGCCTTTTTTGAGCTCGTTGCAAAGGGCGTAAGCATGTTCTTTGTCTAGTGTAATCTCAAAAAGTAAGGGGTTCTTACCGATAGTCGAGGAGAGTCGCCCCACCACGTTCATCGCCCAGAGGTTGTCCTTTTGGTGGATGAGCTTGATGAAGCGGTTGGCGAGAGGTTTGGCTATGAAGTTGTAGGTATATTCGGCCAAGATTTTTTCCAAGATATAGACTTTGTCGATACGGGCCGATTTGAAGATGCTCAGATCCTCCAGTGAATTTTCTCTGGCGATGGTGTAGATATTGGGGTTGAGCTTTTTGGCGGTGGAGAGGATGGTGAGGTTGATCATGTCGTCTTTTGTAGCGGCGATGATACAGGCCGCCTCTTTGATACCGGCTTTGAGGAGTATCTTGATATCCTCCGCGTCGCCATAGATGGCGCTTTGCTTCATCTTTTTGTATTCGCTCGATTTTATGTCGATGAAGACGTACTCTATCCCGGCCCGCTCCAGCCCCTCGGCCAAGGCCTTGCCCATACGCCCGGCACCGCAGATGATATACTTGCCTTTTGGAAGAAACTCTCGCTTTCGGATGCGCAGCACATGGCCAAAGACCCACATCTCCAATAGCCAGATATAAGGAGCGGTAATCTCGAAGTAGAGCCTATCGGAGATGATCTTGAAGGGGTTTTCGATATGGCGGATGCCGATGTTGCGCAGATGTTCGGTGTTGTCTTTGGTGGTCGATTTGACGATGATGTTGAGCTTTTTGTTAAGAAGCTTACACATCAGAGCGATTTTGGCGTTTTTGATATCGTCCTCGAAGAGCACCACCACCGCTCGGCAGTTTTTGTGGTGGATGCCGGCTAGTTTGAGGGTCTGGGGCTTGGTGGTGTCGGCGCTGATGGCTGGGACTTCTGGGATGAAGTTCTCAAGCTCGATCTCTTCGATCTTCGCGTCGTCCTTGTCCACGACAACGGTACGGATCCCCTCGAAGCTGAGGCGAGAGATGATCTCTTTGGTGACGTTGTTGTAGCCAAGGACGATGATGAAGGGTTCGGTCAGTTTTTTGACCTTGGATCGAAATCTCGCCACTGCTAGCTCTCTTGCTAGCTTCTTGTCTTGAATGAGAGCTACGATGTTTCCTATCCCATAGAACCAGCCGATGACGGTGAGATAGATACAAAAGCTCACCCACAATCGCTGAGGATAGGTGAAGGTGTAGGGAGCCTCCCCGAAGCCGATGGTGGTGGCCATGTAGCTGACGAAGTAGAAGGCGTCGAAAAAGGTCATGTAGTAGACGTTGCCTTGATCGTCTCGGCCGGGGATGAGGGTGAGGCCTAAAATGGAGATGGAGAAGGTGATGATGATCACCAAAAGGGGGATCCTCATCCGGTGGATGATGATCCATGCGCTATTGGATTCCATAGTTACCTTTTGGACTTGAGAGTATCACCGACAAAGAGGGTGACGCTGACGATATTGGCCAAAAGCGCCCCTCCGCTCATGGAGATGACGGCTACGGTGGCTTCGAGATTGAGCTCTCCAAGCCCATACACGGCGAAGGCCCAAACACTTGCTGCGCCAATGAGTTGGATGTCGGCGACGAGGCTGGTGGCAAGAAGCACGGAGCCTAGCTGAGTCTTGTCGCCGAGCTTGAGGATGGTGGCGATGAGGTTGACGATGATGGCGGCGAAGAGCTCATATTTGCTATGGAAATCGAGATTTGCCGGATCGCCGTAGAAGAAACCAAAATTGGTGGTCATGGCAAGGATAAAGAAAAAGCCCGATATCACTTTTTGAACGTTCATAGAACTCCTTTGAGATAGTGTAAAATGAGATTACTTATAGTTTAATTAAAGGGCGGTTATGAAAAGAAGCGCGGGCATCTTGCCTTTTAGGATGAAAGATGGGAGATTGGAGGTTTTTTTGGGGCGTTTCGGGGGGCCTTTTTGGAAAAAGAAGCGAAGAAGCTGGGGGATAATCAAAGGGGAGGTGGAAGCGGGCGAGAGCGATTTGGAAGCTGCGAAGAGGGAGTTTTTCGAAGAGACAGGGAAGCGAATCGAGGGGGATTTTATCGATTTAGGAGAGGTGAAAACCTCCAATAAAATAGTCCATATTTACGCCGTGAAGGCCGATCTCGATACCGATATACAATCAAACGAAGTGCGGATGGAGTATCGAGGGAGGGTGCTGCGTTTTCCCGAGATTGAGGAGGCGAGGTGGTTTGGGCTGGATGAAGCTAAGAAGAGGATCGTCAAATCCCAAGCGATCTTTTTGGATAGGCTTTCATCTATCGTAGCTTGACGATGAAGATGTTGCGATCCTTGTCGTAGCGGTACTGGAGGGTGAAGCCGTGGAGTTTGAGGATGTTGTCCACCAGATAGAGTCCAAGACCAAAACCGCTTTTTTTACCTTCTTTGCTAAAGGGCTCTAGGTAGTGCTCCAGCGGCTTTTTGAGAGGTTCGCCTATGTTGGTGATCTCTATGCGATCTTCATAGACGTCGATGAGGGCTTTGGCGTTTTGGGAGTGTTTGAGGGCGTTGTCGATGAGGTTTTTCAAAGCGATGGCCATGAGCCGATAGTCCGCTTGGATGGAAGGGTCGGCATGGTAGGTGATAGAGAGGTCTTTTTTGTCGAACATCCCGATATTGATCGCTTCGCAGATGAGATCGGAAGTCTTCAGAGATTCGAAATTGGGCTTTATTTTGGAGTTGACCGCCTCAAGGGCGGCTAATTCGTTGATGAGGGAGTTGAGCTTTTCAAACACTTCCACCAGCCGCCTTCGTTGTCGCTCATCCTCCACCATCTCCGCTTGGATGCGCCCTTTAGTGATGGGGGTCTTGAGCTCGTGCATGATGTTGCGCAGGAGCAGTTTCCTAGAATTTTGGATGGCTTTGAGGGAGTGGGCGGCGTTTTGCAGGGCGGAAGCCACTTCGTTGACCTCTTTGAAGCCTTTGATATCGAGATGGAGATCGAGGTTGCCCGCGGAGAACTTTTCGAGCTCTTTGGTGATCTTTTTTAGGGGGCGGAGTTTGAAGATGATGAGTAAATAGATCAAAAATATCAAAAGGATCGTCACGGCGAAGATGATCGTATAGAGCATTTTGGCAAACTGGGTGTTTTGGGAGATATCTTTGAGAAGCAGCGTGTTGCCGTAGCTCTGTATCCAGATGTAGTAGTCCCCTTGGTGTTTGAGGATGATGATCTCGCCGATGGGAAACTTGGTGCGTTTGATGATTTGAGAGTTTTTGGCGATTCGGATCATCTCCTTTGGATGGGTGATGGGCATGAAGTCGAGGTTTTGAAGATCTTGGATCAGTTTATTGGGGTTTTGGACGCTGCCAAGCTGCCAGATGAGGGATTTGGCGACGAATTCGAAGCGTTTTTGGAGCTGGTTGGCGGTGCTGGCTTTGAGGTACTTGAGGCTGAGCATATACGCGCCGCCAATACCTAAGGTAGCTACAATGAAGATGATGGTGATCCAAAGGAAGATGGAGCTTTTTTTCATGGGACGAATTTATATCCTATGCCCCTGACCGACTGGATGTATCTTGGGTTTTTAGGTTCGTCTCCTATCTTTTGGCGGATACGGCTGATAATGACGTCGATGGTCTTTTCCGAAGCGTTTTCGCTCAAATTCTCACATGCATATAGGAGCTCTTCACGATCGACCGGTTGGTTTTGGTGCTCTATGAGATAGCCGAGTACTTCGTATTCCGCTGGAGTAAGATGGAGGGGTTTGCTTTTGAAATGGATCTCGCGGCGGTTTTTGTAGATTTTGAAATCGGGCTCTTTAGGAGGCTTGGTGCGCCGTCTGGTGATAGCTTTGAGTCTGGCTTCGAGCTCTTTTGGATCGTAGGGCTTTGGCAGATAGTCGTCGGCCCCGAGCTCCAAGCCAATCACTTTGTCGCTTAAGTCGCTTCTGGCGCTACTGATGATGACGGGAATGTCGCTAAACTCCCTGATCTTTTTTAGGATGTCGAGTCCGTCCATCTCTGGAAGGGTGAGATCGAGAATGAGTGCGTCGAAATCCTCGATGCGCATCGCAGAGATTGCCACATAAGGATCGTCGAAGTTGGTCACGTCAATGCCGTATTTTTTGAGGTATTCGCTCAAAATCTCGGCGAGTTCGATATCGTCTTCTATCATCGCTACTTTCACGAGAAGTCCTTCTGTCGCCCCGAAGGGGCGAAGGGTTATTTGAGTACTAAAATAAGAGGCACGCCTTGTCGTTTGATGAAGACTCTTTTTGGGCCTTTGAATTTGTTGAGGGCCTTCTTGAGATCTTCGACGTTTTTGATTTTCATGTTTTCTACTCTAATTATAACATCGCCCGGTTTGATTCCCGCTTTTTCCGCGGCGCTATTTTCTTTGACATCGGTGACGAAGACCCCTTCGACGTCGCTTGGGATATTGTACATCTTGCGTACGTTTTCGTCGAGTGTCTGGACCTCGAGTCCTTTGAGAGTCTCGGTCGCTTCTGCCTCACCGCTTGGTCGCTCACCCAGTTTGACTTTTGTTGTGTAGGTCTTTTTGTCTCTTTCGTAGGTGATGGTGACCGTCTCGCCGGGAGCTTTGGAGCCTATGAGGGTCTTGAGATCGTTGGCGTCCTCGACCTTCTCTCCGTCTACCGCGATGATGAGGTCTCCGGGCTCGAGTCCCGCTTTGGCCGCGGCGCTATCTTTTGTCACATCCACCACGACCGCGCCATAGTCATGTTTGTAGACCTCTTTGAGATCCCCTTTGAGGTCTTCGATCATGACGCCGAGGTATCCACGCTCGATTTTGCCTTTTTCGATGAGCTTTTTGACTACGTCTTTCATCATATTTGCCGGAATCGCAAAACCGATGCCGTTGTTGCCGCCGCTTCTGGTGATGATTGCGGAGTTGATGCCGATGAGCGCTCCTCTGCTATCGACCAAGGCTCCTCCGCTATTTCCGGGATTGATGGCGGCGTCGGTTTGGATGAAGTTTTCGTAGGTGTTGATGCCGACGTTGTTTCTATTGACTGCGCTTACGATCCCTTGGGTGACGGTCTCGCCGATCCCAAAAGGGTTGCCGATGGCGAACACCACGTCGCCCGGCTTGATTTTGGAGGAGTCGGCGATTTTGATCGCTTTGAGCCCTTTTTTGTCGATTTTGATGACGGCGAGATCGGTCAGAGCGTCTTTGCCGATCACTTTGGCTTTATACTCTTTGTCGCTTCCCGGAAGAGTGACGGTGATCTCGTCGGCGTTTTTGATGACGTGGTTGTTGGTGACGATGTAGCCGTCGCTGCTAATGATCACGCCGCTTCCAAGACTTCGCTGGACACGGCTTTTTGGGAGTTTGTCTTTGAACATCGGCCCAAAAAACTGCTTGAAGAAGGGATCGTTGAAAAAGGGCATGTCGTGCATGGAAGGCATCTTGACCTTTTTCTTGGTGGAGATGTTGACGACGCTCTCTTTTGCGTCTTTGATGGCGTCGTAGTAGGATATGACGATATTGCTGCCAGATTCTGGCATGACTCGTTTGAAGTCGCTTGGCGCTTCGTTGAACTTAATAGTAGCTGCGCTAAGAATCGCTGCTGTGATAGTTGAAATCAAAATCAACTTTTTCATAGGAACCTCCATAGATTTATGTAGATCTGGAAGTGCACTTCCATATCTCTCAATGAAATGATATGATAAAAAATTAAATGAAAATTAATCGAATATTAATGAAAGGTTAACGCCGATGCTCAATATACTCTTGGATGCGGGTGAGATACTGCGTGACGGATTTTTTGGAAAAAAGGAGATACAAAAAAAAGGAAGCGTCGATCTGGTGACCGAATACGACATCAAGATCGAAGCCTTTTTGAAAGAGAAGTTGGCGCAAAAGTATGAGGGGTTCGAGTTTGTGGGAGAGGAGAGTTTTAAGGGAGAGTTACCTAAAAGAGCGATTTTGGTCGATCCGATTGACGGCACGACCAACTTCGTGCATCATATCGTCTATACCTGTATCAGCGTGGCTATTTGGGAGGATAGGGAGCCAAAAGAGGGGGCTATTTACAATCCTATCCTTGGAGAGTACTTCTACGCTAAAAGGGGCGAGGGGGCCTTTTTGAACGGAGAGCGTATAGAGGTGAGCGAGACCGAGAGGCTCATCGATGCGCTGCTTGCTACCGGATTTCCCTACACCAAGACCCAAAAAGGGGCCGATTTTCGATTTGTGATCGAATCGATGGAAAAACTCTTGCCCAAAAGCAGAGATATTCGCCGCCTTGGAAGTGCGGCAATCGATCTGGCCTATGTGGCCTGCGGCAGGTTCGCGGGGTTTTACGAGGTCAATCTCAAGCCTTGGGACGTGGCCGCCGGGATACTTTTGGTCCAAGAAGCGGGAGGCAAGGTCACCAACCACAAAGGCGAGCCCTATCGGTTTGGGGATATCATCGTCGCCAGCAACGGGACGATTCACGAGGAGCTGGTAGCAAATCTTGGACAGTGGCGTTAGCGCCACTCGCACCAGCCCAAGAACTCTTTGAATTTTGGCACGAAGAGGGTGTCTTTTGGGCGAATGTCAAGGTGAAAGGTTTTTAAAAGTTTTTCTCTTACCTCTTTGATAC
>PUXX01000013.1 GCA_009659895.1 Campylobacterota bacterium | reverse complement strand
GAAACACGCCCCCATCTACACACCCGCTCATCCTCAGCCTCTTTGGTCTCAAAGCACAACCCATCCAAGATCTCTTGGAGCTTGGTTTTTGGATCTGGGACGCTTTTGTCCACTATTTTTTGATCTTTGAGGTAGTAAAAGAGGGGCTTTTTGTCAAAGATATATTGATAAAAAAGCGCTTGCAGATCATCAGCCTCTTTTGGTGAGCCACTCTTATAATCGATCACCGCCTCATCATCCATACGGTCAAATTTGGCCAGTAGCCTGTATCCACCAAGCTCTTTGGGATACAAAAATCTCTCCACCCTATAAGCTCTGGCAAGCCTTGGAAAATCTTGCTCACAAAACCACGCTACCCTATCTTCCCACTGGCTTTGGATGATGTAGCGCTCCTCTTTGCTTCGACCTGCCAAGAGCTGCTCCATCACTGCATCAAAATACTGCCCACTGCTTGCAAAAGTGGGCCTAGTGACCAGGAGCGACTCCATAGCCTCATGAAAAGCTAGACCAAAATTGAACTCCTCCTCTTCTATGTCGTTTTTTAGCTGCAAGATATACTCAAGATAGTATCTTTTTGGACACTCTTTTAAGATCTGTAAAGTAGTGGGATAGAGTTTTTTGGGAGGATCAAAGGCGATTCCATCGATACACAGACCTTGAGGATCTGGCCCAAAACGAAACAGCACCTCTTTGTATCGCTCTTTGAGACTGCTCCCCTCGACTAATCCCAGCTCATACAAAAAGCGGCTAGGGCTTTGCTCTTCGTTGTGGACGTAGGCTATTCGCACCTTTTTAGCGTTTTGCAAAAGACGGTGGTAGTAATGCTTTTGCAAAGATTCCCGCTCCTTTCTGGTAGGCAATCCAGCCCTCTGGCGCACAGCAGAGTTTAAAAACATATCCCCTTTTTGGACATTGGGCACTATCTCCTCGTTGAAATCAAGTACCACCACTCCATCAAACTCCACTCCCCGACTCTCTAGCACCCCCATCACCGTCACCCGACCACCCTGGATATCGTCAAAAGAGAGCTTTCGCAATCTCTCCAGCACAAAATGGAGCCTCTTGACTCCATCGGCTTCGTCGATATAATGAAAAAGTTTCTCTATCTTATGAAGCTCCTCATCCAAAAGAGTCAACTCCCTAGGGGATGCATGGGCTCGAATAAATTCCAAGAGATCGCTTTTTTGATAAAGTGGCCAAAGATCTTTGATCTTCTCAAATGCGACCAGATCTCCTTGGGCCATATAGTCATAAAGAGCCTGGAGGATCGTGTATATCCTGGAGCGCTCGAAGGGCTCACCCATGGCGAAGTTGAGATTGCCGTTGTTGAAGAGTCGCAGATACTCGCTCATACTCTCATCTGGCAAGACTATAGCCATTCTATCAGGATCCATTCCAGCATCATAAAACTCCTGTATCGATGCTAGGGCGTACTGTACCTGCCAGATTCGCTCCTCAAAAGAGGCTGTCTCCACCTCCCCAAGGCCGGGAAGAGGTTCATAAGCCCTAACGGCTCTTTGGTGATAGTCATAGCGATAGAGCCCATCTGCTAGATCGCCAAACATCTTGCCAATTAGAGGTCTATTGTATCTACTCACCTCAAAGGATATCACCACATCTACCGGTACCCTATCTAGCACCTCTCGCTCAAGCTGGCTCAAATACCCCTCCAGCTCTAGCTCCACCATCTCAATCTGTTCAAAAAAGGCTTCATTGATCTCCCACTCTTCCCAGGCTATCTCATCATAAAAGCCATCTCCTGCCAAAAGCTTCTGATAATTTTCCAGCAGATCCGATAGCACTCTCAAATGCTCCTCATACTCCGTATAGGTATCGGCTGCATAGAGCTGCTCTATAGTCACTTTCTCCTTGGCCAGCTCACTCCAAAAATCAAATACAAGATCGCTATTTTTAAAAAAGCGCAAAAAATCTCTACTAAGACCAAGTTTAGAGACATCGATCTGCTCTAAGGCTCGATAGAGATAGATCTTTTTGAGATCCCCATCTATTTTACGCTTCCCCTCCACTACCACAGCCTTGGAGAAAAACTCTCCTATGGATAGGACCTTATCCACCATCCCTTGAGGCTGATTTTGGAGGTATTGGCGTATCTGTCTGGAGGTGGTCAAGACTTTGAGCTTCATACCACCTCCCTCAGCTCACAGCGATCAAGATAAAAAAGATATCCCCTCACCGGCTTTTTTTTGATCGCTCTCATGGCAGTCATATAAAAGCCCACCTGCTCCAGATAGGCGCTCTCATCCTGGGGTCTGGTCGATTTGTAGTCGATGATGATCACCTCATCCTCCTTCTCTATGAGCAGATCGATCACACCGTTTCTTTTTTGCCCATTTTTATCCACATAGACAAAAGGAGCCTCTTTTACTAGCTTTCCATCCAAAAGCCTTAGGTACTCCTCATACTCTTTTCCCTTTTCATAGAGCTCCTTTGCCCTATCGAAGTCACAGTAGATTCCGTAGCGATTGAGGGCATAGTCACTTCCATCCATCTCAAAAAGAGCATGGAGAGCCAGTCCCAGATAGATCGCCTCGTAGTCATTGGGCTTGTACTCCTTTTGCCCCTGGTACTCTTGCTCTCCTAGATAGAGCAGCTTTTGATTATAAACAGAGACGATCTCTTTATCATCCTTTTTGCTAGGGATCTGGATCTGCCCAAGAGCCACCTCACCGATACCTCCACCTTCCAAAGCCAACAAAGAGCTCTTTTTTTCATGTTTGAGGACAAAGAGCGATTCCTTGGCTCTGGTGTAGGCGACGTACTCTTTGTTGAGCATATCTTGACGGATCAGTTTTAGCTCCTTCTCAAGTACCTTGGCAAATGTAGGATCGGCTTTTTCTAGATGGGAGAGCTTGATGCGGATATCTATGAGCCTGAGGCCATCATAATCAAAAATCAGACTATCCACACGCTCATCAAAGATCTCATCCAGTACGATCACATGATCGAACTCCAATCCCTTTGCCTTGTGGATCGTGAGTATATTGACACCTGCAAACTTCCCAGAGGGCAGCTCATCCTTAAAATCATCTATACGATGGACAAATTCCACAAGATCTGGATACCTCATGGAGTGTTCCAGGAGCTTGAGGGTCGATTCATCCCACAGATCGTATCGATCCAGCACCTCTTTGATCATCCTATCGGGACGATCCCTGGCCAGTTCTGGCTCCTTGGCCAGATCCTCACCCACAAAGGCGTTGAAATTGGCCAAAAAGAGCCTCCCTTTTTCTTTGTAATAGATAGCTTTGAGCAGATCGATCACCGCCTTGGCTTTTGGTTGGTGGATCACCAGCTTTTGTGAGGTGGTGATAGAGTCTAGATCTAGCTCCTCTTTGATAAGATCTGCTAGCTCGATGATCTTGTCATTTTTGTAGGTGAGGATCGCTATATCTTCCGCCCTAGCTCCAGCTTCCAAAAGCGTTCTCAAAGCCTTTATGAGATTGCTTTTATACTCATGTCTTGGATAGCGCCCTTTGGACTCGACGCAAGGATTTTGCATCACCTCTACATATCCTCCCTCTGGCTCCTTTGCCTTTTCCTGCAGTCCAAAGAGCCGATTGACAAACTCCACGATCCTTGGCTTTGAGCGGTAGTTGGTATCGAGCCTTTGCTCTACCATCCCAAAGGGGGCCAGCCTTTTGTAGACCTCATCAAAAAGCCCACTATGTCCTCCCCTAAAGCGATAGATGGCCTGCTTGGTATCACCTACATAATAGAAAGATCGAAACTCCTTGGAAGAGCGTATCTCCTCTACCAAAGGCTCAAAGATCTCCCACTGCGTGATAGAGGTGTCTTGAAACTCATCGATGAGGATATGGCGGATGCGCGTATCCAGACGAAAATAGAGAAATTCCCTATCGATATCCTCCCGCTCCCTCAATAACTCAAAGACCAGATGCTCCACATCCTTGAAATCTAGATAGTTTTTCGCCATATGGAAGTGGGTTTTGAGATCTTTGTAGCGCCCGTAGAAGTCGATGATGGAGCTTTTGATATATCGCTCTTTTTGACGTAAGATCTCCTGAGCCGTCTTGATGAGTCTAAAGACACGATCTTCTAGATCTTGGCTAAAACATCTATTAAAAAGGGATCTGGGATATTTGATGCTTCCATGGCTTAGGATAGTGGAGATGGTATCAGAGTCCAAAAGATCGGCTGGAGTGCGCATGAGAATATTTTGGGCTTTTTGGGAGCACTTTTGGGCTAGAGGGACTATTTGGCTCTGGATGGAGCGATATTGTGCTATGAGGGCGCCTAGATCCGATGGGCGCTCTTTGATGGGTGGGAGCTCCTTGTCCTTTTCATACAGGACCTCAAAGGCGCTTTGTGGATCTGAGTGGAGCTTGGCGAAGGCTATGAGATCGGCAAATCTCCTCTCCTCCAGATCCAAAAGAAAATCCCTCCAAAGAAGTCCAAGATCATCAGAAGCGATCTCAAAGTCTATATCCACTCCTCCATAATAGCCAAATTTCCTAGCAATTCGCTGCAAGAAGGAGTCGATGGTCATGATATAGAGATCTGAAGTCAAAAACCTCTCAAGCACCTCCTCTCTTCTATCTAGGATCTGCTTTGATTTTAGTCCGCTCTGCTTTGAGAGAGCATCTAAAAAGTCTGGATGATCTTCTAAATTTTTCAGATACCCCACGATCCGGCTTCGCATCTCGTTGGCCGCTTTGTTGGTGAAGGTCACCGCCAGCACTTCTGAGGGCCTAGCCCCCAAAAAAAGGAGGGCCAAATACCTAGCCGCCAGAGCGAAGGTCTTGCCACTTCCGGCACTGGCTCTGACACACACCAACCGATCCATCGCCACTCCTTCTATTCCGCTATCTTTAGATTTTCATTATTTTATCCAATTCGATCCGGTCATCACACTCAAATAACACTCTGTCAACTCTTTTGCACAGACAAATTACCAAATGGATAAATTTGCATGGCAAATTTTTTAAAAAATAGCGAATTAAAATGTCAGATTGTATCTTGTTGAGCGGATCTGCCACAAGGAGAGGCAGTACAAAGGTTCTGGATTTGAGTCTCATTTTTTAGATTGAAATAGTCAAAACAAAACTCCACTTCACGATTCCCAATTTTACTTTTAAAACTCTCTAAAGGGCTCTCTTTGCTATCAAATGAAGGAAAAAGGAGTATTGCTCTTTTTACATTAGGGTATTTAGCAGCATAAGCGAAGAGTTGATAAAGATCACTTGGGGAGATATCTTCAAACTTATCGACATTTTTCCATTTGGTATCGATTACAATCTCATTGCCAATGACAATATCAGGTCTTAAACGCCCTATTTTTGGCTCGTCAAAAAGATAAAAACTTTGATCTTGTAATTTTATACTATCGCACATCCTCTTAAGCCACACTCCCACATAGCGCTCAAAGAGCCTGTTCATATCAAAAAGCAGCGACCACACCCCAAACTCCCCGCCACTCACCTGCGGAGAGTACCCCAACAAAAAGAGCTTCGCCCAGGCGATCGCCTCTTCGTAATATTGCATGGTTCGATCGAGCTTGTGAGATTGAACCGCCTTTGGGTTTTTGAGTCTGGATACTTCATCGAAGACAAAGAGCAGCTCGTTTATGCTCTTTTGGTTTTGGAGGGATCTGGAGAGCTTTTTGACGATTAGAAGCGCCTCTTTGATCGCCCGGTTTTCCAGGCGATCGACCATGTACTCGTCGTATCGCACGAAGAAGCGCTCTTTGTGGATATAGTTTCGTTTGAGCTGCTCATGGATGAGCAGTTTGCCCTTTAAGAAGTGCAGATTCTCCTCTTTTTGGATGTAGTCATGCTTGAGCCCCTTTTTGACCACCCTTTGGACTTCCTGCACAAAAAGCCAGATAAAAAACTCCAGCAAGGAATTTCTTTTTACGGCCAAAGCGGCGGATAGGTGGCTTTTGATCGGAAAGTCTGGCAGGACCCGCAGCATCTTGAGTAAAATTTCCTGAGCTTGTTCTTTATTTTCAAGATCACCCACCTTTGGCAGGACCTCCAGCGTGAGCCCTCCTTTGGTGCGCAGGATTCCCACGAAGTTTTGGGCGATCACTTCGCCACTACGATCGAAGCTCAAAAATTGTGAGCGCTTTGCCAGCTCTTCGAGCTCTTTTTTGTATCGTGGAGCGTGTATCGGCTGATGCTCAAGCACTTGTATCGTCGTCATCTATCTTCTCGTAGATTTTTTGATAGCTCTTTGGCTCTTCAAACGCGGCTTCGTTGATCTCGTACAGGACTTTCTCTTCATAATCATTGAATTTTTCGCCAAAAAGCTCTTTTCCCTTTTTATCTCTCTTTTTTATAAATTGATATTTTTCTTTTTCCTGATTGTCCCCAAGCACGAGCCGGATCTTTTCCCAATCATCATAAAAATACTCCGCCAAAAGAGGAATGATCTTGTTTTTGAAAACATATTTTAGGTCTTTTAGATCTTGAATATTCATAAAATACGAATGCCCGATCGTATGATCCCGATCCAAAAGATACTCTATCCGCTCGTTCATTGTTTTTAGAATGTTTTGAAGATTAATTCCAAATCCTTTTTCAAATTTTTGAGTATCTTTTATTTCCTTAGGCTCTGGCATCATCTCAATAAACGTAAATCTTCTCCTCAGCGCCGTATCAATCAGAGCAATACTGCGATCGGCGGTGTTCATCGTGCCAATGATGTAGAGATTGTTCGGTACGCCAAACTCATCCTCCGAGTATGGCAAACGCACTCTCATCTCCTCTTTGTTGCCTATTCGTTTATCCTCTTCGATCAGCGTGATGAGCTCTCCAAATATTTTGGAGATATTGCCGCGATTGATCTCGTCGATGATGAGGACGTAATTATTCTCTTCTTTATTCAAATTTTTATTGTAATGGGGCAATCCATTATCATAAAAATATTCTAATATTCCTTGTGCATAAGT
>PUXX01000087.1 GCA_009659895.1 Campylobacterota bacterium | reverse complement strand
GAGTGATGATCCAACCGATAGCAATGAGAGCGATGTTGAGGGGGATGGTGAGCCAGATAGTCCAACAGTGACCACCCTTGAGCAAAACAGCGAGCAAAATTTCTCTAATAGACCGCCTATTGCTCAAGATGATAATGTCACTATAAATGAAAATATTGAAGTACTTAAGGGAAATGTGATAGAAGGGAGTGTAGATATCAACGCTATTCTTGAGACCAACGGTACCGATACCGATCCTGACGGGGATTCTTTGATAGTAACCGGTTTCGATATGGATACCGATGGTGACGGCATACCAGAGCATTTCGATGCCAATGAGACCGCCACGATCGATGGGGTTGGAACGCTAAGCATTGGGGAGGATGGCAACTACACCTTTACTCCTACTGAGGATTTCAATGGAGATGTTCCATCTGTGACCTATACTATTAGTGATGGTCATGGAGGAGAGGATAGTGCTCAGCTCAACATTATTTTTAAATTGTCAGAAGATTGTATAGAATATATAAATGAGTTGCCTTTGACGGAATACAACCCATCTTTCAAAGATAATCCTGTCTATGAGGAGATCAAAGATCTACCCCTTTGGCTCTGGCAGCAAAGGTGGCCGATTATGCCATCTACCGGTCGGTAAAGTGAAGGGGGGGGATTCCCTTCACTATCTTTTTGATATAAAAACTGCTATAATGGACTACTCGGTTAAAAAATCGAGATGCATTATTTTTTAAGGAACATTCGATGAAGCAAATCTACGTAGGGAATCTCCCTTATAGATCAAGTGAAGAAGAGGTGCGAGAGCTTTTCGCGCAATTTGGTGAGGTCAGCTCTGTAAAACTCATTACTGATAGAGAAACAGGACGACCCAGAGGATTTGGTTTTGTAGAGATGGAAGATGAAAGTGCTTTGGAAGCGATTGAAGCGCTAGATGGTAAAGAGTTTGATGGACGTGTGCTAAAAGTCAATGAAGCTCGCCCTAGAGAGCCAAGACCTCGAAGAGAATTCAACTAAATACTCCTAGGCGGCTTGTCCGCCTATGCTATCTCGATTCCCCATTTTATAGCGTTGATTCCATATTTTTGCCTAATTTTTTTCTCTTGTTCTAAGAGCCTATACATTTTATAATCCTTTTGGATATGGAAAATATCGTAAACACTTCTGTTAAATTTAGAGCAAGATATTCCTAGTCTCACGATAGAGGCGGTAGGATCAATATCACACTCTTTGAAGAGTTGTAAAATGGTAGTCTTTAGAAGTGTTTCATTAAATTTTCGTCGTTTGATAGTGTGGGCTTTTGATTTAGTGCCGTTGTCGTATCGGATAGAGAGGGTGTAGTGTGTAGGAAAGAGGTTGTGTTTGCACACAGAGTGAGCTAAGAACCTGCTAAGAGTGATGAGTCGTCGTACTATTTCGTTGCGATCGCTCAAAGGATCGATGGTACGAGAGATTCCTATCGATTTTTTTGGATGAGAAGAAAGAATTGGCTCTTGATCTATGCCCCATATTCTATTGTAGAGGGTTATTCCAGGCTTTTTCCAGCTATAAAAGATCTCCTTGATCTCTTTGGTCTCTCCTAATGTTTGGATACCGTATGCTTTGAGACGTCTAAGATATCCTTTTCCAATACCTGGAAATTTTTCTATTGGGATATTCTTGATAAAAGTTTCAGTATCGAGTACTATTTTGATCCCTTGTGGTTTGGCAAAAGAGGTGGCAAGCTTGGCGGTCCATTTGCTTTGGGCGGCGCCTATGGAGATAGGGAGCTCAAACTGTTTATGGATCTGGTATTGAAGATGGCGCAAGAAAGGCTCCAGGTCCTTTTCTAGGACCCATCCTGTTAGGTCTCCAAAAAACTCGTCGATGCTAAACTGTTCTACGACAGGAATATGGCGCTGTAAAAAAGTTTTGAGTTGAGAGGAGAGGGTGTGGTAGTAGATATGATTTGGAGGGATGACGACAAGATCTGGATAGATTCTTAGGGCTTCGTTGATAGTCATGCCCGTTTTGATACCGAGCTTCCTTGCTTCGTAGCTAGCTGTGAGAATGATGCCTCGGATCTTCCCTCTTTCTACGAAGTACTCCTCAAAGTGGCTTTTGGCGTCGTAGAAGATAGAAGGCACGAAAGCCCCTTGGGATCCTTGAATGTTTTGGATCTGTCGTTGACCATCTTTATCGAAAATGAAAGGATCGCCTCTCCCTCCTACGGCGGTAGGGATGCCTCGAAGGGAAGGATGCCGGATCCGCTCTGCCGATATGAAGAATGAATCGATATCGAGATGAATTTTCATTTTGGCTCCTTTTTTGATAAAATAATAACAAAATTAAAATTACTAGCGATTTTAATTAACCAATTGTTAGGAGAACAGGTGTTAAGTATAGAAGAGGTGATAGAAAGAGTCAAGGATATTCTCTCTAAGGAGTTTGGGGAGAGGAAAATCTATGATAAGGACGTAGCGAAAGCTTTGGGGATTACACCAGAGCATCTTTCGATGCTCAAGCGTCGTCGCAAGCTTCCTTTGCCAGAGCTTTTGGATTTTTGTGCTAGCAGGAAAATCAATATCAACTGGCTCCTTTATGACCAAGATCCCCATTCGTTGTGTGAAGAGACCCAGAAATTTGTCTATGTGCGCTATTTTAAAGATATTGGAGCGAGTGCCGGGGGAGGAGCGATCAACTATGAAAGCGAGGAGGAGAGACTCTATATAGATGAAAAGGTCGCTCAGATGTTGGGGGCTAGGAGCCGACTCAAATATATAGAGGCTATCAATGTGATTGGCGATAGTATGGAGCCTCTTTTGAGAGATGGAAGTATCGTCTTTGTGGATAGAAGTATGAGAGATATCAATAGGGGCGGGATCTTTTTGATTGCGACGGAGGCAGGAGTATTTATCAAAAGAGTAAGACTTAGAGTAGATGGAAAAATAGAGCTCATCTCCCAAAATCCCAACTACTCCACCGAAGTAGTAGAACCAGAAAATATTCAGATCATCGGCAAGGTGATAGGAAGTGTGGAGAAGATATGAGAGTGGTGGTCTATGGGGATATTCATGGCTGTATGGATGAGTTTTTGGCTTTGAGAAGGAGAATCGGTATCACCAAAGAGGATAGGGAGTATAGTGTAGGAGATATTCTCAATAAAGGTCCAAAATCCATAGAATTGCTGCGTTACTTTCAAAAATCGTCGATCCAGATGGTGAGGGGAAATCATGAAGATAAATTTATCCGCTATGCTTGGCATGAGGAGCAAAAAGGCAAAAAAAATCCCATGAAACTAACTCCTATGGAGCAAGGGATCTACAAAGAACTCACCTCTTTGGATCTAGCGTATCTTCGCTCCTTGCCATTCTATCTTACAATTGGGATGTTAACGATCGTTCATGCCGGAGTTTTGCCCTCTACAAGATTGGAATCTCTAGATAAAAAGGAAGCTGCAAAAGTGATGAGAGTACGGTATGTGGACGGGATGGGAGGTTTTGTCTCTTTGGATGAGAGCGATCCAGCTAGGCATTTTTGGTGGAGCGAACTTTATGACGGGCGGTATGGGTATATTATCTATGGTCATCAGCCTTTTTTGAATCCAAGAGTAGATCGCTGGAGTTTTGGAATCGATACGGGAGCAGTGTATGGGAATAGGTTGAGCGCTATTTTGTTTGAAGATGGAGATCCTTGGCGCTATGAGATAGTGAGCGTGTCCTCTACAAGATATACCAAGATCGAAAGACCATGGATACTCCCAAATTTGTAGCCGATGTCCATTTGGCCAGGCTTGCCAAAGGACTGAGACTTTTAGGAATCGATACTCTTTATTTTTCATATATTGAGGATAGAGATCTAAAAATCATTGCTCAAAAGCAAAGGCGCGTTATCCTTACCAAGGATCGGCGTCTGTGCCAAGAGTCACGGCGCTGCTATCTTGTCAAAGAGATGGAATATTTCGATCAGATCCTGGAGGTTATGAGATCTTTTTCGATTTTGCGATGCAATCCTTTGAGTCGATGTTTGATGGACAATACTCCTATTCGTCCTGTGGCCAAATGGATGATAGAGGATAGCTTGCCTCTGAAGGTAAAAAGAGCTTACAAAGAGTTTTGGATCTGCCCTGAGTGTCAAAGAATCTATTGGCATGGTACTCACTGGGAGCGGATGAGGGAGTTTATCCGTGAGGTTTGTGACGAAATTCGGGAACCAAGTGGCGAAGAATAGTAAGAATGCGCTCTTTGGACTTGGCCTTTAGGAGCTCTTGGATCCATCGGTGAAGATCTTGACGATCTAGTGTGGTGGGTTTGGCGATGAAGATGGAGTTGTATCTTGTTTTTTCTTCTGCACCTTCTAGTAGGAGCTCTTCGTAGAGCTTTTCACCTGGCCGAAGTCCGATAAACTCAATTGGGACCTCTTTATTGTAGAGCCGCATCATCTTTTTGGCCAGATCCAAGATTTTGACCGGCTCGCCCATGTCTAAGATAAAGATCTCTTTGCCTTTGGCTATAGTGGCGGATTGAAGGACCAGCTGGCAAGCTTCGGAGATGAGCATAAAGTAGCGGGTGATCTGGGGATGGGTGACGGTGACGGGACCGCCCGATAAGATCTGGGATCGAAACTTTGGAATGACACTCCCACTGCTTCCAAGGACATTGCCAAAACGTACTGCGCTTAGGATCGTTTTTTTTGTATCGATATTTTGGGCATAGAGCTCGCATACTCTTTTGGTGGCTCCCATGATGTTGGTCGGGTTGACAGCTTTGTCTGTGGAGATGAGAATGAAATGGGGGATGTGATGGTCGATGGCTGCGTCGATTGTGTTGATGGTACCTAGGATATTGTTTTTGATGGCTGCTTTTGGATTGAGTTCGCAAAGGGGTACATGTTTGTAGGCCGCAGCGTGGATAATGAGATCTGGCTTGTGAAGGGAGACAATTTCGTCGATCTCCTCTTTTTGGGAGACATCGCAAAGAATGGGCACGATATTCGGGTGGTTTTCGCTTAATTGATAGAGATTGTATTCGCTCATCTCCACAGCTACGATCTTTTGGGCGCCAAAGGCCTCACACTGACGCACCAATTCACTCCCGATACTTCCTCCAGCGCCTGTGATGAGAACCTTTTTGTTTTTGATAAATCTCTCTATAGCTTCGAGATCCAGATCTTTGGGCTTTCTGGCCAAGAGATCTTCGATCTCTACTGGTTTGGGCTCCTCTTTGGTGAGTGTGGCGATACGAAACTCTTGGGTTTTGTGTTTGAAGCGTTCAATAACGTTATCGAGCTCTTTGGCCTCGAGCTCTTTGGCTATAATGAAAGCGTGAGGCTGAAGGGAGCTTTGGAGAAACTCCTCTTCGCTCATTACCTTTACCCCACCAATATAGTCACTAGTCGGATCTTTTTCGATGACGACCTGGGGTTTGTATTCTAGGGCGCCACTTTGGAAAGAGTCGATGAGGTGCTTGGTCTGAGGGGTGATGCCATAGATGGCCGCCGTTTTGAAAAGAGGCCGCTGCAAGGACTCTAAATAGAGCCTCTTTGCGATACGAAATCCAGATAACAAAAGCAGCGACAAAAAGAGATCGATCACTAGTGCGCTTCTTGGAAATGGAAGAAAATAGGGATAGAAAAGGGCTAAAAGAAGTGCCATAGCTCCATAGGCGACTAAATGGGCCAAAAAGAGCTTTTTGAATTCATGCAAACTATAATAGCGCCAGGTAAAGTGGTACTGCTTGAAAAAATAAAGAGCTAGAGCTTTGAAAGAGAACAAAAAAGCAAAGATCTTGAAAAATCCGCTCCAGTATTCTTGTGGTACTGAGAAGTTGAAACGAAGCTCATATGCTAAAAAGAGCGAAAGCAAGGATAAAAAAAAGTCTCCCAAAAAAAAGAAAAGAGCCCGGCTTCTTTTTGTTGCTCTCATAGACACCGCTTTATCTCCTTTGCTACGATCGCTACATCTTCTTGCTCCATCTGTGTTCCGCTGGGCAGACACAGACCTCTAGCAAAAAGCTCTTGGCCAATTCCCTGGCCATACCAGCGCAATCCCTTACATAGTGGTTGTAGATGCATGGGTTTCCACAGAGGTCTTGTTTCGATGCCCAGGGTTTGGAGCTTGTGGTAGATTTTCAATGGATCTATATCAAAGATAGCGGTCGTAAGCCACCTGTTGCCATGGCTTTGTGGGATCTGGGGCATGAAGGTGGCATATTCTTGAAGCTCTTCTTGATACCATTCAAAGATCTGGCGCTTCTTGGCGATACGCTCTTCGATCACTTCCATTTGAGCGACGCCTATGGCTGCCAAAATATTGCTGAGACGGTAGTTGTAGCCATAGGTGGCATGTTCGTACCAGGGATATTTGGGATCTTTTGCCTGAGCGCTCAATACTCTTGCTCTTTCTAAGAGCTCTTCATCGCTACTTACTAGCACACCACCTCCTCCAGTGGTGAGAAGCTTGTTGCCATTGAAGGAGTAGACCCCAAAGGTGCCAAATGTTCCGGTATGTCGATCCAAAAATTTGCTCCCAAGAGCCTCTGCGGCGTCTTCGATGAGATAGGATCCATAGTGATCACAGAGCTCTTTGATGGTGTCGATCTTGGCGCTTTGGCCATAGATATGGGTGACGATGACCGCCTTTGGGCGCTCTTTTTGCAAAGCCTCTTCCAAAGCATTGGGATCGATCTGCCATGTCTCGTCGCAGTCGATAAGTACCGGTGTGGCTTTTTGATAGAGAATAGGATTCAAAGAGGCCACAAAGGTAAAATCGCTCACCGCTACCTTGTCTGACTCCTCTATACCCAATACCCGCAAAGCTAGATGCAGCCCAGCAGTAGCGCTACAAAGTGCCAGTGCGTTTGATCCTACGTAGGTTTTTATCTCTTTTTCAAAACGATCTACGAAAGGACCTAAGGGAGCTATATAGTTGCTCTCAAGAGCCTCTTGGAGATAGATCAGCTCTCTTCCGCTTTGATGAGGTGGGGAAAGATAGTATCTCATAGCCTCTTGTCCACGATCTCTTTTGGCAAGATCCCTTTGATGTCGAAGACCACGCATGAGGGATCGATCTCTTTGAGAT
>PUXX01000005.1 GCA_009659895.1 Campylobacterota bacterium | reverse complement strand
GAGGGATGATATGCTCCATTTTCGGATGCTCGTCGATCTCGGCTACGAGCCACGGGATCACCTTTTCGTATTTGTCCCAGAAGTCCTTCTTGTCCACTACCATATCTTTGACGGCTCTTTTTTTGCTCACAGGATCTATAGTCATCTCCGTGCCGAAGAGCTCGATCATATCCATCATCCGCTCTTTACAGGCCAGAGTGCTTCTGCCATTGACTTTGACGGCGCAGCTTCCGCAGATTCCGTGGCGGCAGCTTCTGCGATAGGTGAAGCTGCCATCGTGCTCCCATTTGATTTTGTTCAGCACGTCCAAGACCACCATCTCAGGAGAGATCTCCATCTCGATGGTGTCGTAGTGGGGCAGATAGTCCGTCTCAGCGTTGAATCGAAATACTTTGAATGTCACTTTCATAGCCAGCCCTTATTAATATTTTCTTTCTTGCGGTTTGAATTTGCCGATCACCACATCCCCGTACTCCAAGGAGATATTACCCTCTTCATCCATATAGGCGAAGGTGTGTTTGAGAAAATTCTTGTCGTCACGGTTTGGGTAGTCTTCGCGGTAGTGGGCACCCCTGGACTCTTTTCTAGCAATCGCTCCTTCGACGATGAAGGCAGAGAAATCGAGCATATGCCCAAGCTCGATCGCCTCTTGCAGATCGGTGTTGAATGTTTTGGATTTGTCGTCGATACGGATGTTTTTGAAGCGTTTGCGAAGCCTTTTGAGGATCTCTTTTTGCTTTTGGAGCGACTCTTCCGTTCGAAAGACTCCGCAGTTTTCGAACATACTATCTTGGAGCTCTTGGCGCAGGCCCGCGGTAGTCTCTTTGCCGTTGTTATTCATGATAAAGGCGATTTCGTCCAGCATTCCTTGCGCCTCTTCACTGCTCGCCTTTCGAAGCTCGATTCCGCTTTCTAGATCTCGCACGATCGCCTCTCCCACGTGCCGACCGAAAAAGAGAGCGTCGAGCAAGGAGTTCGCTCCCAATCGGTTGGCTCCGTGGACACTCACGCATGCGCACTCGCCAGCAGCATAGAGCCCTTCGGTGAGCTCTTTTGGGCTCTTTTTGACCCGCCCGTCGATGTTGACCGGGATGCCACCCATGGAGTAGTGGGCGGTGACGGTGATCATGATGGGCTCTTTGACCATATCCTGGCCGAGGAAGGTGATGGCCAGATCTCGAAGTTCTGGCAGGCGCTCCATGATCTTCTCTTCGCCAAGATGGGTGAGATCGAGATAGACCGCCATCTTGTCCGGCCCTACGCCTCTGCCTTCTCGAATCTCGTTCATGATGGCTCGTGCCACCACATCTCTTGGAGCCAGCTCCATCTTCTCAGGAGCATACTTTTCCATGAAGCGCTCCCCTTCGGAGTTGTAGAGCTTTCCGCCTTCGCCTCTGGCTGCTTCGGAGATGAGGATGCCGCTTCCAGCAAGACCTGAGGGGTGGAATTGTACGAACTCCATATCTTCGAGAGGAAGTCCGTGTCTTGCAAATATAGAGAGCCCGTCGCCGGTGTTGGCGTGGGCGTTGGAGTTGATCTTGAAGGCTCTGGCGTATCCGCCGGTGGCGAACATGACCGCCTTGGCGTTGAAGATGGTAGGCTTCATATCTCTTAGATCATAGGCGACGACGCCGTAAGCCTTGCCGTCTTCATACAGGATGTCGGCTACGTACCACTCATCCCAAAACTGCACCCCTTCGCGATCTGCTTGCTCGAAGATGGTCTGAAGCAGTGTCAGTCCCGTTCTATCTTTGGCGAAGCAGGCTCTTGGGCGGCTCTGGCCGCCAAAGGGGCGCTGGGCGATGCGCCCGTCGGGGCGGCGGCTAAAGGCCGCTCCCATATGCTCGATCCAGCGGATGGTCTCCGGCGCCTTGGAGCACATCAGCTCCACCGCGTCTTGATCGGCTAAATAGTCGCTTCCCTTGACGGTGTCGAACATGTGCAGCTCGATGTCGTCGTCTTCGCTAAGAGCCGCGTTGACTCCTCCTTGGGCCGCTCCGGAGTGGCTGCGTAGAGGATGGAGTTTGGTTAGTACGATCACATCCTTTCCCGCTTTTTTGATCTCTCTTGCCGCCGCGCATCCGGCAAGGCCCGAACCGACAATGACCACATCGGTGTTTACTATAGGCACGTCCATCGATGTCCTTTGTATGAAAATTTTTTTGATTATATCATCCTCTTTTCATAAAAAAGATTAAAATAACGTTTCAAAAGAGAAAAAGAGCGGAAGTTTGTTACAATATTTATCAAAGGACGGAAGTTGGACAAAGAGTTTTTTTATATAAGTTTGTTTAATAGTAAACATATCGGCGACGACGGGGCCTATATCGACGGCTTCGTCTACAGCGCCGACGCCTTTTTCGAGGATGTCCATTTTAAACGGGAGTGGATGGATCTGGAGTCTATCGCCCAAAAGGCGATGCTGGTCAATCTCTCCGACGCGGTGGCGATGAATGCCGATCCCCTCTACGCTCTCATTGTCGTCGCTCTTCCCAAAAATTTCACTCCAAAGGAGCTGGCCTCCTTGGCGAAGGGATTTGAGAAGACGGCGAAGGAGTGGGGAGTAGAGATCATCGGCGGCGATACGATAGCCTCCGATAAGCTTCACATCTCCATCACCATCGTATCTCGCACAAAGAGACCGCTTAAAAGAAAGCCTTTGCGAAGGGGATATCTTTTGGGCTATACGGGAGAGATAGGAGAGGTGGACAGGGATCTAAGAAAGCTCCTTCGAGGCGGCAAGGTCCATAGAAGAAGCAAGTTCGTGCGTCCTCGTATCAGGCGAAATTTCATGAAGCGAGCCCATAGAGTCTTGCGTGCAGCGATGGATATGAGCGACGGGCTCTTCGACGATTTGGGTAAAATGGCGAAGCTCAATAGGATAGGGGTGGAGTTCTTCGCTCCCATCCCCAAGCGTCAAGGGTGCAGCGGCGAGGAGTATGAGCTGCTTTTTGCCATCGATCCAAGAGACAAAGAGGCCTTGCTGCGCCGAGCCAAGATGAGCCGCACAAAGATAAACATCTTTGGCCGGGTCGTCCGGGGCCGGTATACGAATCTTTGCAAACCACATCATTTTTAAGGAGAGTTTTTGGATAGGATATTCTATCTCGATCACGCCCCCATCGATTTTTATTTCAAGCATTCCCCCGAAACCTTCGTCGTAGAGGAGGTGCCTCTCTATCCTTTCAGTGGCGAGGGAGAGCATCTGATTTTGAAAGTACGCAAAAAGGGCATGACTACGTGGGAGATGCTCCAAGCTTTGAGCGAGCAGATCGGCGTCAAAGTCAAGGATATCGGATACGCCGGGCTCAAGGATAAAAACGCCTTGACATACCAATATATATCGATCAATAAAAAGTACGAGGAGCCTTTAGAGCGCTTTTTTCACACCAACATCAAGATCATCGAGACCACGCGCCACAAAAACAAGATTCGCCTTGGCCACCTCAAAGGCAACCGCTTCTTCGTTCGCCTCAAAAAAGTGTCCCCCTTGAGCGCAAAAAAGATCGACGAAGTCCTCAAAATCATCGCCCAAGAGGGGTTGCCCAACTATTTCGGCTACCAAAGATTCGGCTTGGACGAGAAGAACTATCTCATCGGCCAAGCGATCGTCGAGGGAAAACGAAAGGAGCGTAGCAAGAAACTGCGCCGCTTCTATATCAACGCCTATCAAAGCCATCTTTTCAATCTGTGGCTGAGCAAAAGGATCGAGCACTCTAAGCTTTTGAAGAGTTTTGATCCAAAAGAGCTCAAGGATATCTTCGATCTGCCTACCGATCTGCTCAAGGAGCTCAAGGAGCAGCCCAGATTTTTCAAGATATATCCGGGAGATATCATGATGCACTATCCTTTTGGCAAGATATTCTTCGCCGACGACGTACCTCAAGAGGCCCGGCGCTTTTTGGCCAAGAGCGTGGCGCCTACGGGGCTGCTGCCGGGCAGGAGGGTCAAGCGAAGTGACGGGCTCTCCAGAGAGATCGAAAAAGATTTCGACGACGAACGGATCGATGAGTTTGGGGACAGGCGGTATGCGTGGGTTTTTGTAGAGGATCTTAAAGGCCGCTATAAAGAAAAGGAGGCGTGGTACGAATTAAACTTTTTTTTACCAAAAGGAAGCTATGCTACGGTATTGCTCGAAGAGATCGCCCATAAAAAACTCAAGGAGTGAACGTGCGCTTACAAGTGATGTTCTTCAATGCCAAAACCGATTATCTGCCATACTACAAGAAATTTTCCCTCGATCCGAAAGATTTCAAAAAAGTCCGCGATGTGCTGCGTGCTATCAAGAAAAAAGACGAAGCCTTCGACTTCGACGCGAGCTATCCTCTGGTGCGTATCAACGGCCTCGTGGCTCGAGGAGATACGAGCGTGCAAGAGGTATGCGAAGCGGTGGGAGATGAGTGGGTGATGGAGCCTGCGTGGAAATATCGAAGCTTTGACGATCTTATGATGGACGAAGCCGATTTTCATGAAGCCTACAAGCTCATCGAGCCCTACGCTACGATGGAGGATCGCTTCTTCTACGCCTCTTTGAAAGATATCCACTACGCTTCGGCCACGCTGGAGTTTGATAAAGAGTATGTCGGCGATGCCGTGCTGGTGACGGCCCATAGGATGATCGCCAAAGGAAACCCCCACAAAGAGGCTATCCTCAAAGCTATCAGCGAGGATGTGAGCGGTCTGTGGAGCTGCGAATACGAAAAGCTCACTATCGGGGGCAAAGACTACGAGAAGGAGATCGAGGAGCTCAAGTCGTGGGCCGAGCCGCCAAAGCCCGATCTTTTGAGCAAAATCTGCGCCAAATTGACACGGTCCAAGGAGGTCCCTCAAATCGACACCCTCCAAGAGGTGCCCGTAGCGCTCTACTATGCGAATGATGAGATTGAAAAGGAACTAAAAAAGAGGGGGGCTTGGGTTGTCTCCTTTTCCAAAGCGCGCAGGAAAGCCGGGCAGAGCCTCATAGAGGTCAATCCCGAGTTGGCCTACAAAAAAGGAGCCGCGGTGTTGCTCGATGCAATGGATAGCGGGGCGGAGCTTCTCGTGTGCGCAAGAGCCGAGGACGCTCGCTATTTTCGATCCAACTTCAGACATTTCGAGCGCTCAAGCGGACGAGAAATCTATATCGACATCGTCGCTTACGAAGAGCTTGAAACCATCAAAGAGGAAATCAAATGAGAGCCGAATTCAAAGAGGACTGCAAATACGCCGACGAGATACGAGAGGATACGAGAGAGGTGTTTGAGAAGTGGCTCAAGCGCTACGGATGGGATATCCCTGAGGTGGACGACGATCTGGCGGCGCAGCTGATCTTGACCGAGATGCGCAAGGAGCTCGACAAGCTCCAAGCCCAATACTGCGGCGGCATCTGCGATACTGAGCCGCCCAGCTGCCCCAGCTAAATCATTTGAAAAAGAGGCTTCCGATGCGGACCATGTTGGAGCCGCATCGAATCGCCAACTCGAAATCTTGACTCATGCCCATAGAGCAGATTTCGGCTCCGTGGGGCTTGAGGGCTTCGTAGATTTTATAGGTGGTGTTGAAGGACTCCTCGATTTTTTTCGTATCGTCCGTATGGGCTCCGATGGTCATGACCCCCAAAAGATTGATATGCTTCGTCTCTTCGATGATCTTGAGGTAGGTGTCGTAGGCGAGTTGGGGCGCGACGCCGGCTTTGCTCTCCTCTTGGGCGCTGTTTACCTGCATCAAACAGTCCATCTTCGCCCCTTTCTTCTCCAAGCGCTTATCCAGCTCCAGCGCCAACTCCAGTGAGTCCAAGGACTGCATGAGCCACGGACTGAGATCGATGAGATGGTTGATCTTGTTTTTTTGGAGGCGTCCTACGAAGTGCCACTCGATAGGCAGATCGTCAAGTTCGCCCATCTTCGCCTTCATATCCTGCACTCTGTTCTCACCCACGGCCCTTTGGCCAAGCTCGTAGAGCGTGCGAATCTCCTCGGCCCCCACATACTTCGTCACCGCCACTATCTGGACGATGTGGTGCTCGCTGCGCTCTATTCTGGCCTTTTCCACTCTTTGGATGATCTCGTCCATATTGTCTCGAAGTCGATATTTATCCATTGTATGCTCCTAAGAGTCTGTTGATGTCGTTGTAGATACCAAGCCCCATCAGCCCTATCAAAAATATCCACCCGGCCATCGTGAGGCGATAGAGGGTCTCTTCGCTGGGGGCCTTGCCGCTGATCCACTCATAGAGATTGAACATGATGTGGCCCCCGTCGAGGGCGGGGATGGGCAGGAGATTGAGGATGCCGAGGTTGACGGAGATGAGGGCGGCGAAGCTAAGCAAGGCGATGAGCCCGGCTTCGGAAGCCTTGGCGGTGATATCCATGATGGAGATGACGCCGCCTATCTCTTTGGGCGAGACGACTCCTTCGATCATCTTCTCGATGCTGATGACGATGAACTTCGCCGCTTCGACGGTTTTGCGCCACGCGAACTTCAAAGCCTCTATCACGCCCATATCGACCTTGACCAGCTCTTGGGCGGGGGCGATGCCTATCATCGACTTTTTCACCTTTTCGCCGAAGATATTTTTCGTCTCGGTGATTTTGGGTGTGATGGTGAGATCTTTGATCTTGCCCTCTCGCTTGATGATGAAATGGAGCGGCTTTTGGTTTTGGGAGATGATGGCGCTCAAATCCTCCCATGTCTTTATCTTCTTGCCTTCAATCGCCACGATTTTGTCTCCGGCTTTGAGCCCGGCCTCTTTGGCGGCGGAGTTGGGTAGCACCTCGCCTATCTTGGGCGCCAATGTCTGATAGCCGCTTAGACCTATGATGAAATAGAGTAGAAAAGCGAGCAAGAAGTTGGCGAAGGGCCCGGCGAAGAGGATGACGATCCTCTGCCAGGGCCTAAGAGCGTTGTAGCTGTCGGGATCGTCGCTTCTGGCCAGAGGATCAGTGTCGTCTTGGCCCTTCATCTTCACGTATCCGCCAAGAGGCACGGCGCTTATGGCCCACTCGGTATCGCAGCACTCTTTCCTCGCCACCACGGGGCCGAACCCGATGCTAAAGCGCTCCACCTTGACCCCAAAATACCGAGCTGCCAAGAAGTGCCCCAATTCATGGACGAAAATGAGTATCGATAAGACCAGTAAACTAACGAGTATGCCCATCTATTTTCCTAAATATGCTTTGATATATTCGTATCCGCTATAGAGCGTGATGGCCACGGCCAACCAGAGCAGCAGCGCACCGCCGGGCCAGTTCATGATCAAAAAGCCGATGGCTATCATCTGCACGATGGTTTTGATCTTGCCCATGAGACTGGCTGCGATCTCCTTGCCACTCCCCGCCGCCGAGACCCGAAGCCCTGTGATGAAGAACTCTCGCGTCAAAATCAGATAGACGGCCCACGGATCGGCGCGTCCTAGCATCATGAGCCCCAAAAACCCGGCCAAAGTCAGCATCTTGTCCGCCAAGGGATCGAGTATCTTGCCAAGCTCGGTGATCTGATCGAACTCTCTGGCGATATAGCCGTCGAAAAAGTCGGTGATACTGGCCAGGACGAACAAAAAGGCCGCCCAGTAGTCGAGCCAGCTCGGATGAATACCGGCAAAAATCGGCAGGTCCCGATTGACCAGCAGCAAAAACATCAAAGGCGCGATAAAGAGGCGTGAGAGCGCCAAAATGTTTGGAACGTTCATCAGCTAAAACTGGTCCCCCCGTCTACGACAAGCGTCTGGCCGGTGATCCATCCGGCATCCTCGCTGCACAAAAACCAACAGGCCCCCGCCAGATCTTCGGGTCTGCCCATGCGTCCAAGGGGACTTCTGGCGATGGTCTGGGCCTTGACCTCTTCGTAGTTGGGAAAGGCGCGAAGGGCGTCGGTGTCGATCGGGCCGCCGCTGACGGCGTTGACGCGGATGTTTTTCTCTCCCAGCTCGTGGGCCGCGTATTTGACCATCGTCTCCACCGCCGCTTTGGAGCTGCCGTGTCCGGCGTAGTTGGGCGTGTAGACGAGGTTGCCGGTGGAGCTCATGGAGATGATGGAGCCGCCGCCCACTTTCTCCATCCTTTTGGCCGCCTCTTGGGCTCCGACGACGAAGGCTAGGACAGTGGCGGTGTAGATGTTGTCGAGCCCCTTTGGCTTAAGACGCATAAAAGGCCCAAAACCGCCCACGACGGGGCGTCCTGAGATGATGGCGTTGGAGATGAAAAAATCGACTCGATCGAAATCCTCATCGATTTGCTTGAAGAGTTCTTTATATTCGTTGGGCTCCAAGATATTGAGCCGGTAGGCCTTCATCTTGACCCCATATTTTTGGCTGAGCTCTTCTGCCATCTCGTTGGCCAACTCCTCGTTGGAGTTGTAGGTAAAGGCCACGTCGCACCCCTCTTTCGCGAAGCGCTCGACGATGGCTCGTCCGATCCCTCTCGTTCCGCCGCTGATAACCAGAGTCTTTGCCATTAGATCACCTTATATCGTTGTAGGACTTCTTCTATTTTTCGCATATGCTCTTTGCTGGGCGGCACCAAAGGGAGCCGATACTCCAGCGTATCGAGCAGCCCGGCGATATACATGGCCGCTTTGATGGGAATGGGGTTGCTCTCGATGAAGAGGACCTTGTTGAGATCGAAGAGCTCGTCGTTGACCATCTTCGCCGTATCGAACTGCCCGGCCAGTCCCGCGTGGACCAGCATACTCATCTTGTGTGGCATCAAGTTGGCGCTGACGGAGATGACTCCCATGCCGCCGTTGGCGATGATGGGGTAGTTGATGGCGTCGTCGCCGCTGATGACATAGAGCTCGGGACGCTTGGCCAAGAGCTCCACGCACCGCTCAATAGAGCCGGTAGCCTCTTTGACCCCGTATATGTTCTCCACTTCGTCAAAAAGGCGAAAGATTGTATCCGGAGCGATATCGACGCCCGTTCGTCCCGGCACGTTGTAAAGAAGCACCGGGATGTCGATGGCTTGGGCTATCGCTTTGTAGTGCTGGTAGAGCCCCTCTTGGGTCGGTTTGTTGTAGTAGGGCGAGACGCTCAGGATCGCGTCCGCTCCCGCCTTTTGGGCGAAAGTGGCCAGATCGATAGCTTCGCGGGTGGAGTTGCTCCCCGCTCCGGCCATCACTTTGGTCGAGCTTCCTTTGCAGACCTCCACCGCTATTTCGATACAGCGTTTGTGCTCGTCGTGGCTGAGCGTCGCGCTCTCTCCCGTGGTGCCCACAGGCACTACCACGTCGATGCCGTTGTCGATCTGCCTTTGAATGAGCTGGGCATATTTGGCCTCGTCCAGCGCCCCGTTTCTAAAGGGGGTGATGAGTGCCGTCATAGCGCCTTTGAGTCTTTGCATCAATCATCCTTTCTCAATATCACCGTGGTCGAATTTCTCTTCGTAAAATACCGCTTCGCAGCTTCGCGCAAAACTTTTGTCGTTAGTTTATCGATATTTTCCTCATAATGCAAAAGGGGCTCCAAATCTCCTTTTGCCAAGAAGCTCCCAAACAGATCGGCGACGTTGCTGGAGTTTTCGAGCCCAAAGACAAAGTCGGCCTTGGTGTTTATCTTTATTTTTTCGAGCTCCTCTTTTTCGATTTTACCCTCTTTCAAGGCCTCGATCTGCTCCCATATCTCTTTTTCGATCTCTTCAGCCTTTACTCCCGGATTGGCCACGGCCAAAAAGAGAAAAACGCCCGGGTCTTTTGTCTCCATGTTGTAGGCATAGATCTGGTTGACCATCTTTTTCTCGTCCACGAGCCTTTTGTAGAGTCTGCTGCTCTTGCCGCTGCTAAGAAGCTCACTTATCGCGCTCAAGGCCACTTGATCTTCGTGGGCGAAGTTGGGGATATGGAAGGTGATGGCGATCATCTCCACTTCCGAGTCTCGCTTGATCTCGATGCGCTTGGCGCCGTCTTGGGGCGGCTCTACTTGATGGACTTTTGGAATCTCGCAGCAGTTTGGAATGGACTCGAAGTGCTTCTTGGCCGTCTCGAAGACCTCTTTTGGATCGATGTCTCCGGCTACGACGATGATGGCGTTTTTGGGCTGATAGTAGGTTTTGTGAAAGGATCGGATATCCTCGATGGTCCAGTGGAGGATGTCTTGCATGAAGCCGATGGGCGTCCAGTGGTAGGGGTGATAGATGAAGGTGTTGTTGAAAAGACGAAAATAGAGATATCCGGTAGGGTTGTTGTCCACCCGCCATCGTCGCTCTTCGGCCACCACCTCACGCTCGGTCAAGAACTCCTTTTCGTCCAGTTTGAGGTTGGCCATCAGTTCGCTAAAGAGCCAAAGGGATCTGTCCAGATTTTTTGCCGAGCTTTTGATGAAGTAGTGGGTATAGTCGAACCCCGTCGAGGCGTTGTCCACGCCGCCGAAGCTCTTGACGATCTTATCGAACTCTCCGGCTTTTAAGTGTTTGGTCGATTTGAAGTTGAGATGCTCGAGCATGTGGGCGATACCGCTCTTGCCCATCACTTCATTGCGGCTTCCGACCTTGTAGAAGATATCGGTGGTGATGACGCCGCTGCCGTTTCGCATAGGTATCACGACCACTTGTAGGCCGTTTTTGAGCGTCGTCTCGTAATGTTTGGGTAAGCTACTTGCCATCAATCCTCCAATACAAAGTAGTATAAAAAAAAACTTTCTCATCGATCGGCTCCTACGGCTTGGCCGATGTGGCTCAAACCATCTTTTTGGAGCAATTCTAACAAACCTTCGTTAATTTGGCGAATGAGGGGAGGTCCGCCGTAGATGAAGGCGGTGTAGATCTGCACCAAGGAGGCTCCGGCTCGAATCCGGCGATAGGCCTCTTGGGCGCTATCTATCCCTCCGACGCTAATGAGCGTGGTCTTGCCGTAGAGCTCTTTGGCGATAGCGTCGAAGATGGCGAAGGATTTTTCCTTGATCACCTTGCCGCTGATACCGCCAAAATCCTTGGATCTGGGCAGCAAAGAGTAGTCGATGGAGGTGTTGGTGGCGATGATGCCGTCGGCTCCCGCCTCGACCGCTTGGGAGGTCAGCGCCACCGCTTGGCTCTCGCTCATGTCGGGGGCGATTTTCAAAAGGATAGGTTTGGCGGTGATCTCTTTTGCCATATTAAAGAGCTCTTTGATGAAGGCTTCGTTCTGGAGATCGCGCAGTCCGGGGGTGTTGGGGCTGGAGATGTTGATGACCAGATAGTCGCTGATAGGGTGGAACTTTTCGATGAGGTAGCGATAGTCCTCTATGGCCTTCTCTTCCGGGGTGGTCTTGTTCTTGCCGATGTTGGCTCCGATGGGGAAAGAGGCTGGATAGATGCGGCTCAGTCTTGCGGCGATCACCTCCGCGCCGTCGTTGTTGAATCCCATGGCGTTTTGGATCGCCTCATATTTTGGGTAGCGAAAGAGCCTGGGTTTTGGATTGCCGATCTGAGGCTTTGGCGTGATAGTGCCGACCTCCACATACCCAAACCCCAAGGCGTGGAGAGTCTTGGTCATGGTGGCGTTTTTGTCAAATCCCGCTGCGAGGCCGACCGGATTTGGAAAAGTGCGCCCAAAGAGATCTTGGCGCAGTCTCTCATCTTCGATCAAAAAGCGCTTTTTAAGGGCGTTGAGACAGGGCTCACAAAAGCCGACAAGCTCGAAAGCCGTCTCCGCTACGTGGTGGGCGGCTTCTGGCGAGAGGCGAAAGAGCAGACTCTTTATCGTATCGTAGTTCATCAGGCTCCTTTTGGGACATTATATTAACTTTTTTGATAGAGTTCAATGTAGGCGGCGCAATCTCGCATCAGCTCCTCATGGCGCCCTTCGCAAAGCTTTCGTCCCTCTTTTAGGACGACGATTTTGTCGGCGAAGGTGATGGATCGGATATGGTGGGAGATGAGGATGACGATTTTGTCTTTGGCTATCTTTCGGATCGTCTCAAGAATCTGGGCTTCGCTCTTTTTGTCCAAGGCGCTCGTAGCCTCGTCAAAGATAAGGACTTTGGCGTTTTTGTAGAGCGCTCTGGCGATGGCGAGTCTTTGGCGCTGTCCGCCGCTGAGATTCATCCCGGCTTCGAAAAGAGGCGTATGGATGCCTTGGGGGAGACTCTGGACGAAATCGTAGGCGTTGGCCTCTTTGAGAGCTTGGACGACTCTTGCCTCATCGAACTCCTCCCCGCCGACGTTGGCGGCTATGCTTTGGCCAAAGAGATAGACCCTTTGGGTGACCAGGGCGATATTTTGGCGCCACTTTTTGATATCGAGCGTTTTGAGATCGACGCCATCAACGAGGATGCGTCCCTCTTGGGGATCGTAGAAGCGCACGATGAGGTTGACGATGGAGCTCTTGCCGCTGCCGCTGTCGCCCACAAGCGCCGTGATTTCCCCTTTTTTGGCGCAAAAGCTCACCCCTTTGAGGGCCTCTTTGTCGTCGTAGCTAAGCGTCACCTCTTCGAAGCAGAGTTTGTCGATCTTTTGGGGAGGCTCATTCTCGCCGCTTTTGATGGAGGGCACAAGATCGATGATGGCGAAGATTCGCTCGCTGGCAGCCACCGCGTCTTGAATCTTGTTGTAGAGCTTGGAGATGTGCTTGATGGGGGTGTAGAGCATAAAAAGCGCCGTCATGAAGGAGAAGAAGGCTCCCGCGCTCATATGCCCTTCGATCACCTCCTTGCCCCCCATGTAGATCACCAGCGCTATGATCACCGCCCCCAAGACCTCCATGAGAGGGCTGACCAGCTCACTGGTCTGGACCTGCTTGAGGGAGAGCTTGAAGAAGCTGTCGTTGTGTTTCTTGAACCGCTCCATCTCTTGGGACTCGGTCGCTTCGGCTTTGATGAGCTCGATGTTGTTGAAGATTTCGCTTAGGTGCGAGGTGAGATCGGCAATGGTCTCTTGAGATTGGCGCGATATCTTTCGCATCCGTTTGGCAAGTCGTGAGAGGGGATAGACGGCCAAGGGCATGATGAAGAGGAAGTAGAGGGCCAGTTTTGGGCTTTGGTAGATGACGACGAAGACGAGAGCGAAGATGGTCAAAAGCTCTCGCAAAAAGTCGGGGATCATGTTGGCCACCACCTCTTTGATGCGGTTGATGTCGTTGGTGAGGCGGCTGATGAGTTTGCCTTTGGGCTCCTTGACGAAGAACTCCATCTGCATCGCCATGAGGCTTTGGAGCATCTCTTGGCGGATGCGGCGGATGATGTCTTGGCCGATATATTCGGTGTAGTAGACTTGGATAAATTTGCCAAACCCCTTGAGCAGATACAAAAAGATGACCAGCGGCGGCAAGATGGTGAGCATCTGGGCATCTTTTTCGATAAATATCTTGTCCAAGACCGGTTTGACGAGGTAGGCCGAGGCGCTGGTGCCCACAGCCGCGGCGATCATGCCGAGGATCGCGATGAAGAACTGGAGCTTGTACTCTTTGATGTAGGGCCAAAAACGTTTGAGAATCCTCAAATCTTCTCCCACAAAGTCCCTTGGGGCGTATCCATGATGGCCACGCCCAAAGCCTTGAGCTCCTCTCTGATAGCATCAGCGGCGGCGAAATCTTTGCGTTTTTTGGCTTCGGATCTTTTGGCGATGAGCTCTTCGATTTTGGCCCTCATAGCCTCGTCGACGCCTATTTGGAAGTAGGCGAAAGCCTCTTTGCCCCCAATGCCAAGAAGCTCGTCCAAAAAGCCGATATTGGCGGCGATTGTCTGCTTGAGCGGCTTGTTTTTGGGCTCTTTGTCCAGCCTCTCGTTGGAAGCGGCCACGAACTCGTCCATCACCGCCAAAGCTTTGGAGATGTTGAGATCGTCGCTCAAGGCTCCCAGGAGTTTTTGGCGAAAGTCGGCGTCGATCTCGCCCGGCTTGACGCCGTAGACTCTCTTTTTGAGGCGATAGAGCTTATCGAGGCGCTTTTTGGAGGCTTGGAGGTCCTCTTCGTTGAAGCTTAGATCGCTTCGGTAGTGGGTCGAGAGCAGATAGAAGCGCAAAACCTCTCCGTCGTAGACTTTGAGAGCGTCTTTGATGAAGAAGCTGTTGCCCAAAGATTTGCTCATCTTTTCGCCACTGATGGTGACGAATCCGTTGTGCATCCAGTATTTGGCGAGTTCTTGGCCACAAGCGCATCTTGTCTGGGCCGCTTCGTTTTCGTGGTGGGGAAAGAGCAGATCGGCTCCTCCGGCGTGAATATCGATCTGGTAGGGGGTGTCGCGGTACGCTAAATGCTTGTCGATCATGGCGCTGCACTCGATATGCCACCCGGGCCGCCCTTTGCCAAAGGGAGAGTCGAAGCAGACATCTTCGCTCTTACAGGCTTTCCAGAGGGCGAAATCGGCCGGGTGCTTCTTGTGAGGATCAGGTTCAATCCTGCTTTGGCTCTCTTCGTCGCACTTTTTGCTCAAAGAGCAGTAGCGGCTATCTTTGGAGGTGTCGAAATAGACATCGTTTGAAGGCGTAGTGTAGGCAATCTCTTTTTGGAGTAGTCTTTGGATCATATCGATCATGGCGTCGAGGTTTTCGGTCGCTTTTGGCTCGATGTCGGGGCGAAGGACGCCCAGCGCGTCCATATCCTCCAGATAGCGTCGGATGTAGTGGCTCGTGATCTCTTCGAGGCTTTTTCCGCTTTGCTGCATCTTCTTGATGATTTTGTCGTCGATGTCGGTGAAGTTTTTCATAAAGGTCACCTCAAAGCCCAAAGCCTTCAGCGTCCTTCGCAAAAGATCGAAGGCTATGGCGCTTCTGGCGTGTCCCAAATGGGCATCGTCGTAGACCGTGGGACCGCAGACGTAGATGCGCACTTTCGGGGATTTGAGCGGCTCGAACTCCACCTCTTGCTTTTGAACCGAATCGAAAATTTTCATCGCTTTTCCACCCTGTAAAATTGCCCAAATTATACCATAAGCGGGGCGACGAGGCTTTTGAGGAGCATGAGCGCGACGATTTCGGCGAGGAGGGCCGCTATGAGGATCGTAGCCCATTTGCTGGACCAAAGAGATGGCAGATACTCGAAGGTGCGAAGCAGATATCCAAATTGCACGAAACCGGCAATGGAGGAGGCGAGGGCCAGTCCCGCGGCTTGGAACGGGAAGATGAGGGCGACGGAGAAAACGATATTGGCGATCAAAGAGTAGGTAGCGATTTTGGCCGTGAGGCTCTGGAGGTGCTTGGCGTAGAGCCAAAGCAAGAAGAGCTTGGAGAGGCCGTAGGGTATTAGCCCTATCATATACATCCGAAGCACCGAAGAGGTCGCGATGGTATCGGTGCGGCTAAAAGAGCCTCGCTCGAACAAGAGCCAGATGATCTCGGGAGCCATCATGAGCCCTCCTATGGCGGAGAGGGTGAGCACAAGAAGCAAGAACCAAAAGCTTTTGTGAAAGAGCCGCAAAGCTCTTTGCTCCTCGCCCTTGGCCAACGCTTTGGAGACGGAGGGGAAGAGGGCGGTGGCGGTAGCTATGGCGAAGAGGGCTAAGGGGAGCTGGAGGATGCGGTTGGCGTAGTAGAGGTAGCTAATCGATCCAAAGGCCAAGAAAGAAGCCAGCCACGTATCCAAAAAGGCACTCACTTGCGCGGTGGAGTTGCCCCAGACGGCGGGGAAGAAGTTGCGCCAAAAACGCTTGAGGTCCTCTTGGACTTGGGCCGCTTTGTGACGAAACTTGGCGGCGATGAAGAGCTTTTTGAGGATGCCTTTTTTGTATGCGACGATAAGGTGGACAAGAAGCTGCAAGGCTCCGCCTATCACCACCGCCCAGCTCAAAGCCTCGACGATGGCGGGTTTGTCGGCTTTGGAAAAGAGAAGAAGGGCGAGAATGAGGGAGATATTGAGTAGCCCCGTGGAAAAGGCGGTGGTGGCGAAATGCTCTTTGTACTGCAAAAGCGCGGCTAAAAAGGTGACGCAAAAGATGAAGATCAAATAGGTGAAGTTGATGGCGACGTAGGGGGCCGCCGTCGCTATTACTTCGTCGCTAAAGCCAAAAGCTATGAGCTTGGTGACATAAGGGGCGAACAGGACAACCAAAAGATTGAGCAAAGCTATAATCCAAAAGAAGCGCCAAAAGACGAGGAGGGCGAAAAGGCTCTTGTGCCGCGAGGAGGCGTAGCTCGGCAAAAAAGCTTGGGTGAAGGCCCCTTCGGCGAAGATACGGCGAAAAAGGTTGGGGAGCTTGAAGGCGATAAAGAATATATCGCTATAGACATTGGCTCCGAGGATAGAGGCGGTGAAGAGGTCTCGTACGAAGCCCAAGATTCTGCTGCTAAGGATGCCGATGGTGTTGGTAAAAATCTTTTTGAACATGCTCTACTTTAGAAAAATAGGGTTGTATGGCTGCTCGGATTGTACCAAACTCTACCTACGAAGACGATGAAATAGAGGCGGTTTTGAGCTTCGAGGAGAAGAAGAGGCCAAGTAGAAGCATGAAGATCGTAAAGGAGTAGAGCACTTCGTAGCCGAAATGTTTGAGAATAATCCCTCCGGGGATGGCGAAGAAGAGGCCGAGGGAGGTGATGTTGTTTTGCAAGGCGATGTAGATAGGGCGTTTTTGCTCGGGAGCGATGGCAAAAAGAAGATTCATCGAGGCGATCCGAAAGCCATCGATCGCCATGCCGAGCAAGAAAAAGGCGATGAAAAAGCTTGGGCGAGAAGGGGCGAGGAGCAAAAGCGAAAACGCGACGATAGCGAGGATGAATGAGAGGATCATGATGGCTTTATACCTTGGCGTCATTTTCTTGTAGATGAGGTTGCCAAGAAGCGCCCCTATCATCTGGATCGTAATAAATCCTCCCACCATCCAGCCGCTTAGATGGATACTCTTTTGGGCTTGGAGGATCACGTAGGCAAAAGAGAATAAAAAGGAGTAGCTCAAAAGCACCGCTATGATCTGGAGGCGAAGGGCGCTATCTTCTCTTAAGAGCTTGGCGGCGTTTTTCAAAAAGAGCCAAAAGTTTTTCTCTTTTTGATTGATCTGCTCTTTTGGAGGCTCTTGAATGGTCGAAAAGGCCAAAAGTCCAAAGCCCATGAGAAAGGCGCTGACGATAAAGAGGTAGGCGTAGCTTTGGGGAGCCGGGTAGGATGAGAGAATATACCCGGCGGCAAAACCGCTCAAAATCGCTCCGATCGCCGCGAAGAATTGGCGGTTGGCCATGGAGCGACCCCGCTGGCGGTGGGAGAAGATTTTGGCTAAAATCTCGTTGAAATATATCTGCCCGAACCCTGCGCTAAAACTAAATATAAAAAGCCCGATCCCGATGCCAAGGAGGGTCAAAGTAGGGTTTTTGTCTCCTATGAAGTAGATGACAAGGCCGATGCCAAGCCAGCTTAGAAATCTTGCCAAGAAGACAAGGCGCAAATAGGGCATCACGAGCCGAAAGCTTTGGGCGTAGAAGGCGGCGAAGAGCTGGACCAAGATGGCTCCTCCTCGTAAAAGAGAGGTAAAGAGTCCGACGACGAGGATATTTTGGCTAAAGTGGTGGACGATGAGTGGTAGTGTCGTGGCAGGTTCTGCGATGGTGAGAGCAAGTGCTAAAAAGAAGCCGTGAAGGGTGTTTTTGAGATTGTTTTTCCAATACATCGACACCTCTATAATAGAATGGACGTAATTATACATTAAGTAGCGTTTAGCTACTATTCGCCAAAAGGAGCGCAATGATAGTCGGACTACGTGGTAGAGTGATCAAAAAAGAGCCTACCGCCTTGCATATCGACGTGGGCGGCGTCATCTACGAAGTCTTCATCTCTCTCAACGCCAGCGCCGCCATAGAGGACGGCGAACTTCAGATCCACACCACCCATATCGTGAGGGAGGATAGCCAAAGCCTCTACGGCTTCGTAGATAGGGATGAAAAGAAGATGTTCGATCGTCTCATCAAGCTAAACGGCGTAGGGCCCAAAGTGGCTATGGCGATCTGCTCGACTTTTAGACCAGAGGAGTTCGTCGAGGCGGTGCGCCAAAAGAGCGTGGCCAAGCTCAAAAAAGTGCCGGGCATCGGGCCCAAATCGGCCCAGCGGATCTTGGTGGAGTTAGGAGAGTTCGAGCTGGGATCGGCGCAGCCCTCAAGCGACGCTCAAATCCAAGCGGCCAAGGCGCTGGAGAGCTTGGGATTCAAAAAAGATCAGATCCAAAAGGCTCTTGGATCTTGCAAGGCCACTGAGACGTCCGAGCTTGTCAAAGAAGCGCTCAAAATCATTCAAAAGGTGTGAAATGGAGTTTGCCATCGTTTTTGGCGGCAGAAGTTATGAGCATGAGATCAGTATCGTAAGCGCCATAGCGCTAAGAGAAAAGATCGAAGCAAAACTCATATTTTTGGATAGAGAGGGGGATTTCTATCTCATCGACAAAGAGCCAAGAGCCAAGCTCTTTAGCAGCGGCGAATACAAAAAGATGCCTCGCCTAGAGCTCAAAAAAGGGGGCTTTTATCAAAAGGGACTTTTGAAAGAAAAGAGAGTCGAATTTGACGTAGCTATCAATCTCGTCCACGGAGCTGAGGGGGAGGACGGCCATTTGGCAGCCCTGTTTGACTTTTTCGAGATCGCCTATATTGGCCCCAGAGTTGAGGCGAGTGTGATGAGCTTCAACAAGCTCTTTACGAAGATGTATGCCAAGGAGCTCGGCTGCAACGTACTGGAGTATCAGCTCATGCGCCGCGACGCCATCTCTCCTTTGAAGTTTTCCTATCCCGTCATCGTCAAGCCGTTGCGGCTGGGCAGCAGTATTGGTGTGAGCGTGGTCAAGGACGAGAGTGAGCTCAGCTACGCTCTTGATGTGGCGTTCGAGTTCGACGACGAGGTGCTTATCGAGCCATTCATAGAAGGTATCAGAGAGTTCAACCTAGCCGGCGCCAAGGGGAGCGGCGGCTTTATCTTCTCCAAGCTCGAAGAGGTGCAAAAGGGTAAGTTTTTGGATTTTGAGAAGAAGTATATGGATTTTGCCAGAGACGAGATCCAAGAGGCCTCCTTGCCTGATGGAACGAAGGAGCGCTTTTATGAGAGCTTCAAAAAGGTCTATGATCCGCTTTTTGCGGGGGCTATCATTCGTATCGACTTCTTTTTCCACAACGATACGATCTATATCAACGAAATCAACCCCGTCCCAGGATCGTTGGCGGCCTATCTTTTTGAAAATATCGCTGCCGTGCTCAATGCCGTGGCAAGGTCGCTTCCTAAAAGGTCTAAAGTCGATATCGAGTATCGCTATATCAACTCCATCAGCGCCAAGAAGTGATCGACGTAGCTATCCTTGGAGCCGGGGCCGCCGGGCTCTTCGCGGCCAAGTGGCTCAAAAGCTCCTGCCACATCATCGAGCACAACCCTACCATAGGGGCCAAGATCGCCATAAGCGGCGGGGGCCGATGCAACGTCACCAACAAAGAACTCACGCCCGGGTGCTATAATTCCTCCGATCTCAAAAAGGCATGGCAGATTCTACGCCGCTTCGACAACCGCGAACTTCTTCGCTGGATTAGGAAAAATGGCTGCTCGCCTGTCATTCGCAAAAAGAACCAATACTTTTGCCCAAAAAGCGCGAAGGAGCTTATCGAGCTTCTTCGGCCTCCGAATGCTTCTTTGTCGCTTTGCGCCAAGATAGAAGGTGTGCGAAAAGAGGATAATTTCATCATCACCACCTCCCAAGGCGCTATCGAGGCGAAGGCGGTATTGGTCGCTACGGGAGGGGTGAGTTTCAAAAGGGTGGGGGCGAGTGAGATCGGCTTTACAATAGCTAAGCACTTTGGACACACGATTCGCCCCCTTCGCCCGGCTCTTGTGGGATTTACGCTTCAGCCTCAGCAGTTTTGGTTCAAGGAGCTTAGCGGTATTAGTATGAGAGCCAGAGTCAAGGTAGGAAAGAGAGAGTTTTATGACGATATCCTCTTCGCTCATCGAGGAATCTCCGGCCCGGCGATCCTCAACGCCTCTTTGTGGTGGGAGAGAGGAGCGATCGAGATCGCCTTTTTGGATAGCCTTCCCAAACTTCTTCCCCACAAGATCATCTCCACCCAGCTTCCGCTGCCAAAGAGGTTCGTCAAAGCCTTTTTGAAAAGTATCGGCGTAGAGGATAAGAAGGTCTCTCAGCTTGGGGCCGAAGAGCTTGAGAAGCTGCGGCTTTTGACCTCCTATTCCTTCGCACCTTCTGGTACATTTGGCTATGAAAGGGCCGAAGTGACGAAAGGGGGTGTAGTTCTCGATGAACTTGATGAAAACCTGCAAAGCCGAAAAACGCCCGGTCTCTTTTTTGCCGGAGAGGTGGTAGATATGACGGGAGAGCTTGGAGGCTACAACTTCCAGTGGGCCTTTAGCAGCGCTTTTGTGGCGGCAAAGGGGATCGATGAGTATCTTGGAAATCGCTGATATCGTTGGGATCGTAGCCTTCGCGCTTTCTGGATACTGGGTGGCGGCCAGAGAGCGGCTCGATCTGCTGGGCGGGTTCATCTCCTCCTTTCTCACGGCCCTTGGAGGAGGTGTGATGCGTGACGTGATCGTGAGCAGGCCTCCTTACGCCTTCGTCGATTGGCTGCCCGCAACGATCGTGACGGGCGTGGTCTTCATCGCCTTTTTTCTCAAACTTCAGCGATTTTTTGACTATGAAAAAAGACGAATCTTTATCGTCAGCGACTCTATCGGTCTGGTAGCCTTTTCTATCTCCGGGGCGTTGGTGGGGATAGAGGCAGGGTTTGGGTTTTGGGGTGTGGCGCTCTTGGCTCTTGTGACGGCGGTGGGCGGAGGGGTGCTTAGAGATATCTTGCTCAACCGCGTTCCGCTAATACTAAGCAGCGATTTTTACGGAAGCGTGGCGATTGTGGCCGGGGGAGTGATCTATGGACTTGAGAGGTTGGAACTTTTGGGAAGTATCTCTTTGACATTGCTTTTTTTAGCTCTACTCTTCCTTCGTATCGTCGCTTATCGTTTCGGCTGGCGCCTACCGAAAATCTTATAAATTTTGGTTATATCTTAATTTCAATTAAGCATTAAAGAAAATTGGAGCATACTTTGTATAGAGCCATACGAAGGAGGCTGCCATGACATTCAACAAGGAGTACAAAAACATCTACATGGTTGCGGCTATTTTGGCGGCGTTCGTGCTCTTTATGATCGTGAGCACCTATATCGTCATCAAAGATGTCACAAGCAAACGCTCTTGTGTCAAGACATGCGTTACCCAGCGGCAGATAGAGCCGCTTGGGTAATTAATAGAAGATGTGGACTTCGACGCGTCTGTTTTTTGCTCTGCCTTCTGGAGTGCTGTTGTCGGCGATTGGCTTCTCCTCACCATATCCCACGTATGTGAGTCGGCTAGGATCAATACCCATCTGTACCATTACGTCGTAGACCGCCTTCGCTCTTCTTTCTGAGAGTTTCTTGTTGTACGCAGCGCTTCCGATGCTATCGGTATGGCCTTGGATCTCCGCTTTGTAAGCGGGGTTGGCTTTGAGGAACTCGACTACCTCTTTGATTTTTGGCAAGAATTCAGGCTTGATTTTCGCGCTATCGAAGTCGAAGTTTATATTGAGGTTGATAATGATTGGACATCCATGCTTATCGACTGCTACGCCGTGAGGCGTGTCGGGACATTTGTCGAGGCTATCGACTACGCCGTCGCCGTCGCTGTCTTGATCGAGTTTACATCCGTTTTCATCTACCTTCACGCCCGCAGGAGTGTTGGGGCATTTATCTTTGTAGTTGGGGACGCCGTCGTTGTCGTCATCCAAAGGACATCCGCTAGCATCCACCTCGACGCCCGCAGGAGTGTTGGGGCACATATCCTTGTCGTCCGCTACGCCGTCGTTGTCACTATCGACGATCTTGGGCGCCTCTTCTTTGGGCATAGCGCCGAAGGGGATGGTTATACCGGCGGTCAGAGCGAAGTTGTCAAACTCATTCTCGATATCTCTGATATATTTGCCTTCGACGAAGAGATCGAGCATCTCGATGATGTGAAACTTCCAACCAGCGCCGATTTGCGCCAGCATACCGCTTTCTAATAGATTTGGGATCTCTTTATCGATATCTTGGTATCCGATACCGGCAATGGCATAGGGAGTGTAATTGTCGTTATCCAGTACCTCATATTGTGCATTGAGAAAAAATGATTGTAAATCGGTAGCTCCGCCTCTTTTGAACTTTGCGTCATTAGCATAATTATATTCAAGACCTACCAGGAGGTTTTCTAGAAGTCTGTAGTTGGCGCGAAGTCCGTAAGAGTCGAAATGATCCTTGAGTGGAGAGTCATTGTCGGTATATGTTTTATTGGCGTGGGCACCAATTTCAAAAGTACTATCGCCCGCTTGGACGGAAGTGATCAGCATTGCCGCTGTGGCAAGTGAAAAGAGAGCTCTTTTCATCATCAATCCTTTTATTATAATTATTATGCCATTTGATTATACACTAAATAAAATCAAAATAATGTTAAAATATTCCAAACTTTTACAAGGACAGCTTTTGGCGCTACGAAAAGTGGTATATAAAGGCGAGGAGTTTCCAATCTCTTATGAGATGATGGGAGAGGGACCGGATATAATTTTTTTGCACGGATGGGGGAGCAACAAAGAGGTGATGAAGAGCGCGTTTGGCAAGATGGATGGATTTCGCAAGCTCTTCATCGATATGCCGGGATTTGGCAAGAGTCCCAATGATGCAGTGCTCACGACCCAAGATTACGCCAACATTATCGATCGTTTTTTAGAAGATATCAAAGTAAGTAAAGAGATCATTGTAGGCCACTCCTTCGGAGGAAAAGTGGCCACACTTTTACAACCAAAGCTCTTGGTGCTGTTGAGCAGTGCCGGAATCGTGGAGAAAAAGCCCCTATCGGTGCGAATGAAAATCGCTCTTTTTAAGCTTCTCAAGCCCTTTGGGGGCGCAAAGATTCGAGAACTTTTCGTCTCCAAAGACGCTAAGGGAGTGAGCCAAAATATGTATGAGACCTTTAAAAACGTGGTGGACGAGGATTTTCGGCCGGTTTTTGAGCGCTATGATAAAGAGGCGATCCTTTTTTGGGGCAAGGAGGATAGGGCGACGAGTCTAAAAAGCGGCAAGGAGATAGCGAAGCTCTTAGGCGCGAAGCTCTACGAGCTTGATGGAGATCACTACTTCTTTTTACGCCATCCAAAATTTATCGAGCGCACAATAAAGGAGAGCTATGAAAAATTGTAGATGTATCGTCAAGGGGCGGGTCCAAGGGGTCTGGTTTCGCAGATTTACCCAAAATGTCGCTAATGAGCTTGGGATCGGCGGCTATGTCAGAAATCTTCCAAACGGCGATGTGGAGGTGGTGGCCAGTGTGCCTGAGGAGGTGTGGGAGGATTTTTTGGCCGCTTTGAAGAAGGGGCCGCCCCTTGCCAGAGTCGATGAAATCATCATCGAGCCAATCGATCAGACCTTCACGCCCCCTTTTGAGGTGCGCAAATGATCTGGCTTCATCTCATAGGCCATGTTCTTTTGACTCTTTTGCTTGGCTTTTATCTCATTCAAAACCTTCAGTGGTACAACTACCGCCTAAGCCGCGTGATTTTGCACCACCACGCTCCGTGGCAGCATATCGCGCTCTTTTTGGCGCCGCTATTTGCTTATATCGCTCTAAGAGAGTATGTGATCGTCTTGGACGTCATCTACGCCGGGGCTTTGTATCTATGGCAAAAGAGGATCGATAAGAGGCTGGTCTTTACAGCAAGAGTCAAGCGCTTCTTCGTGCTTCTTCTTGGTTGGACGCTCATGCTAGATCTCTTATGTCTGGCGAAATTTTCTTGCTCTTTTTTTAGCACTATCGCCCCTTTAGCTTTGGCGCTTCTAAGCTCGATATTGATTGAGAAGTATCTGTTCGCCGTTTTTAAAAAGGAGGCGAAGAGTAAGCTAAATGCTATCGATCCTACCATCGTAGCGATTACGGCCAGTTACGGCAAGACCAGCATCAAGAACTTTTTGTATCAGCTGCTTGAGAAAGATTTCAACGTCTACAAAACTCCAAGAAGCGTCAATACCTTGGCCGGAATCTTGAAAGATATCAACGAGGAGCTCCCAAAAGATACCCAGATCTATATCGTCGAAGCCGGAGCCAGAGAGCGGGGGGATATCTACGAGATCGCTGAGTTTTTAGAACACCACTACGCCATAGTGGGCAAAATCGGCCCCCAACATATCGAATATTTTAAGACAATCGAAAATATCATACTCACAAAACTGGAGCTTCTTCACTCCAAGCGTCTAAAGAAAGCCTTTTTGTGGGATGGGATCGAGACAAAAGATGACGAGAAGTTTATAAAGTTTGGCAAAAATATCACCAACGTCAAAGCGACTCTTGAAGGCGTGGAGTGGGATCTTGAAATCGATGGCAAGAAGTATCGACTCTTCGCTCCTCTTTTGGGTGATTTCAATGCTTTGAACATCACCGCCGCGCTCCTTGCGGCAAGGGAGCTTGGCGTCGATATGCAAACGCTTCAAAAAAGGGTGGCCGAGCTCAAGCCCGTGGAGCATCGCCTCCAAAAGATTGAAGCTGGTGGGAAACTCATTATCGACGATAGTTTCAACGGCAATGTGGAGGGGATGAAGGCCTCTTATGAGCTGGTCAAGGGGTATGAGGGGCGCAAAGTCGTGGTGACGCCGGGAGTGGTGGAGAGCGACGAGGCGGCCAACGAGGAGCTTGCCAAAAAGATCAACGAGGTCTTCGATCTGGCTATCATCACCGGCAAGGTCAACAAAGAGATATTGCAAAAGAGTATCATGATCCCAAAAGTGGTGGTGGAGGATAAAAATAGACTCCAAGATATCTTGGCCCGACACACCAAGCCCGGAGATCTCATCCTCTTTAGCAACGATACGCCAAGTTTTATGTAGGATAGATATGGAAGATCTAAAAAGTTTCGCGATAGAGTTTTTGGCGATAGTGGCACTTGTGCTGGTGGTCGTCGCTTTGCAAAAGGCTTTTGAGTTTTACTTTAAAAGGAAGATGGGTGATTAGGCTATTTGAGTCTCTCAACGCCTCTTTAGCAAAAATTGCCGCGGTTGTGGTCTATATCTTGGCCTTTTTGGTCTTTTATGATGCTTTCATGCGCTATCTATTCCATGCTGGATCGATAGCTCTGCAAGAGCTGGAGTGGTATCTGTTCGATATCACCTTCTTGTTCGCCGCCGGATATACCTTGGCTCACGATAAGCACGTAAGAGTCGATCTTCTCTATGATAGATTCTCCCAAAGAGCCAAAGAGACGATTGATATTTTAGATCATCTTTTGTTGATTATCCCTTTTTCTTTGATGATGCTCTACTTCTCTTTCGATTTTGTCTGGCAGAGTTTCGCGCAAAACGAGGCCAGTAGCGATCCCGGAGGGCTTCCGCACCGCTGGATCATCAAAGCGGCTATCGCGGTGTTCGCTCTATCGCTTCTTTTTCAAAGTATCGCCGAGATTGCCAAGCACTACAAAAGAGCCAATCTCAAAGTCGTAGGTTTGATCGTAGCGCTTGTGGGCGCTTTGGGGCTGCTTGGAGTGAGCGAGGCTCTTTTTTGGGTTCATCCGGCACTCTTGATGTTTGTAGGGGCGCTGGTGTTGCTGCTGCTTGGTTTTCGGGTCGCTTTTGTCTTTGCCGGTGTGGCGATGCTGTTCGTGCTGCTCGATTTTGATCTAAGTTTCGAGCTCTTTTCCATGCTTCCTATGCGAATTTATGGCATCATGCAAAACTTCACGCTCATGGCGGTGCCGCTGTTTATCTTGATGGGGCTCATTTTAGAAAAGAGCGAGCTTGCCAAAAAGCTCTTGGAAAATATCGGGGCGCTCTTTGGGGATATTCCGGGAGGTCTTGCCGTAGCGGTGGTGGTGGTCGGAGCCGTTTTGGCGGCGGCGACGGGTATTGTGGGGGCGAGTGTGGTGATGATGAGCGTCATTACGCTGCCCGTGATGATAAAGTTTGGCTACGACAAGGCGCTCGCAAGCGGCACGATAGCCGCAAGCGGGACGCTTGGGCAGATCATTCCTCCCTCTATCGTCTTGATCGTCTTAGGAGACGTATTGGGCGTGAGTGTGGGAGACCTTTTCAAAGCGGCGCTCATTCCGGGACTGCTTTTGGTCGTCGTCTATATCCTCTACATCCTTGGCTACGCCTCCATTCGCCCCAAAGTCGCGCCGCCAATCAAGCTTGAAAAAAAGCCGACGATTAAAGAGCTGCTTCTATCGATCCTGCCGCCATTTTTGCTCATAGCCGCGGTGCTTGGCTCCATATTTGCCGGGATCGCCACGCCTACCGAGTCGGCGGCGATGGGTGTGGTGGGCGCTTTGGCGCTAAGCTGGTGGAGCGGGAGCTTGAGCCAAGAGACTTTGCGCTATGTGGGGATGGAGACGGTCAAGCTTACCGCCATGATCTTTACGATCCTCATAGGCGCTACCGCCTTTAGCCTCGTTTTCAACGAGATTGGGGGAGAGGAGCTGGTGCACCACTTCTTTAGCTACGAGATAGGCGATAAGGAGCAGTTTATCTTCATAGCGATGCTTAGTATCTTTTTGCTCGGGTTTTTTATCGACTTTGTGGAGATTAGCTTCGTGGTCATTCCACTTTTCGTGCCGGTTATCGCCCACTTTGGGATCGATCCCATATGGTTCGGTATCTTGGTGGCGCTCAATCTCCAAGCCTCCTTTTTGACGCCCCCTTTTGGCTTTAGTCTTTTCTATCTCAAAGGAGCGGCGGGAAGGCTGGTCGATACCAAAGATATCTACAAAGGGGTGGTGCCTTTTATCGTATTGCAGATTGTGGTATTGTTGATAGTCTACTTTTTTCCCGATTTAGTGAAGGTGTAGCGATGTTTGATATTTTGTATGC
>PUXX01000079.1 GCA_009659895.1 Campylobacterota bacterium | reverse complement strand
TTTTTGATAGCGGCGTAGGTCTTCGAGCCGCTTCCTTCGACCATGTAGGTCGCCAGTGTCCATGGAGCACCACTAAAGCCGATAAGGGCTTTGTCTTTTGGAAGCTTTTTGCGCACGATCTTGATCGTCTCATACACATAGCCCAAGCGCTCTTCGGGATAGTCGTAGAGTTTTTCTAGATCCTCCCATGTGCGCACGGGGTGGCTAAAGACAGGGCCCTCTCCCTTTTCAAATCGAAGATCCATCCCCATCTCCAAGGGGATGACCAAGATGTCGCTAAACAAAATAGCTGCGTCCACATCCAAGATCTCCACCGGCTGGAGTGTCACCTCCGCCGCCATTTCGGGGTTTTTGCAAAGAGACAGAAAATCCCCCGCTTTGTTGCGCACCTCCATGTATTCCGGCAGGTAGCGTCCTGCCTGGCGCATCATCCAAATAGGAGTGTAGGGGGTCTTTTTACGAAAGCAAGCGTCGATAAATACCATATTCAATCCTTAATGTTTCTCAGCGCCTTTGTGCAAAAAGTAGAGTCCAAGGGCAAGGGCGAAAATAGATCCACTAAAATAGAGCATCTCTAGAGCTCCGTTGTAAGGAGTGTCCAAGACGCGCTTGAAGAAGCTGACGATAAGGACCATCACGATGACTTTGGCCAGTTTGTCCTTGAGCTGGTCTAGGTTTTCGATCTGCAAAATCTTGGAAGCTTCGCTTTTTTCTGCGATGTCGATCTTGGAGATGAAAAGCTCATAAAGCCCAAAGCTAAAGAGCAGCATCACCACGGCGATGAGATAGAGATCTACCGCTCCAATGATATCGCCTACGATCTTTTCGTGGAAGTGCTCGGGGTGGTGTCCGGCAGTGAGTGACTCAAAAGTAAAGGTCGCCACATGATAAAGATCAAGGCTGGCTACCACGAAAAGGACAATGGCGCCAATCATACCAAAGATCACCGCCAAAAGGATGAAGAGTCTGCTTTGCCATAAGATCCACTCAAAAGCTCTTTCTAGCAGTTTCATCACTCACTCTCCATCTCAAGCCATTTTTGGGCGATGCGCACGGCATTGGTAGCGGCGCCTACACGGAGGTTGTCGGCGACGACCCACATATGGAGCACGTTGTCGCGATAGAGGTCCTTGCGGATCCTGCCCACAAAGGTCTCATCCTTGTCCACGACCATGATGGGCATCGGGTACTCGCTCTTTGCGGGATTGTCCACGACGACGATGTTCTTGCCATTGTAGAGGGCCTCTCGCGCAGCATCCGCGTTTACGTCTTGCTCAAACCAGACCGTCACCGCTTCGCTGTGTCCCCGAAGTACCGGGACTCGTACACAGGTGGCAGAGACTTCGATGTTTTTGTGCATGATCTTTTTGGTCTCGTTGACCATCTTCATCTCTTCTTTGGTGTAGCCATTGTCCATGAATTTATCAATCTGAGGGATGACATTGAGTGCTATTTGGTGTGGGAATTTTTTATGCTCACTCTCATCGAGCTTGAAAGCAAAGAAGTCCTTCATCTGTGTCACCAGCTCTTCCATCGCGCTCTTTCCAGCCCCGCTGGTGGCTTGGTAGGTGGCTACGTCCACTCTCTTGACGCCGAATATGTCATCAAGGGGTTTGAGGGCTTGGACCATCTGAATGGTGGAGCAGTTGGGGTTGGCGATGATGCCCTTGTTGCGCCATGCGGCGATATCTTCGGGGTTGACTTCGGGGACGACCAAAGGGACTTCGGGATCCATACGAAAATGGCTGGTATTATCGATCACCACCGCTCCCGCTTCCGCGGCGAAAGGAGCGTAATGGGCCGAGACGCTGCCTCCGGCGCTAAAGAGCGCTATCTCGATATCCTCTTCGTCAAAGATACTTTCGGTGAGCTCTTTGACCTTGATCTTTTCGCCTTTGAACTCCACCTCTTTGCCAGCACTCCTAGGACTTGCTAGGGGTACTAGTTTGGCAACAGGGAAATCAACCTCCTCCAAAACTCTCATCATCTCTTCGCCAACAGCCCCAGTGGCGCCGACGACGGCTACATTAACTCTCCTCAATTTCTTCCTCCTCTTCTTCTTTTGGACATTTTGCGATGCTCACTACCCGATCACCGCTCTCAAGCCGCACGATCATCACGCCGCTCGTGTTTCTACCTGCTTTGCGGATACTCTCCATATCGACTCTTATCATTTTGCCGCTGCTGGTGAGGACCATGAGATCCTTATTCTCTTCTACCGTGACTACTCCTACTACATCACCAGTTTTATGGGTGAGCTTCATGGCGATGACCCCTTTGCCTCCTCTGGACTGCTCTCTGTATTCCCTGGCTTCGGTTCGCTTGCCGATCCCTTTTTCGCTTACGGTCAAGAGCTCTTGATCTTCGCTCATGATAGTCTCAGCTCCTACGACGTAATCTCCTTCGACCTTGAAGCGGATCCCCGTCACGCCGCGAGCACTCCGTCCCATCTCACGCACGTCGCTGACGGGAAATCGGATACACATCCCTTTTTTGGTGATGATGAAGAGCCATTTGGTCTGGGGACCGACGATCTTGGCGGTGACTAGCTCGTCCTTTTCATCTAGAGTAATGGCACGCACCCCTTTGCTTCGGATATTACTAAATTCGGCCAGGTTGGTGCGTTTGACGATGCCGTTTTTGGTGAAAAAGGCCAAGGACTTGTCCTCACTAAAGTCAGTGGTGGGAATGATGGCCATGATCTTTTCGTTTGGTTCTAGTTGCAAGAGGTTGACCACCGCTTTGCCTTTGGCGGCTCGTCCGGCTTCTGGGATCTTGTAGACCTTGAGCCAGTAGAGTTGGCCTCGATCGGTGATGAACATGAGTGTGTCGTGGGTATTGGAGATGAAGAAGTCTTCGATGAAATCGTCTTCATAGGTGGTGACGGCTGTTTTGCCTTTGCCACCTCGTTTTTGCTTCTCGTATTGTTTGAGAGGGACTCGCTTGATGTAGCCTCGGTGGGTGATGGTGACCACCATCGGCTCATTGGGGATGAGATCTTCGATATCGATCTCATCATAGCTCTCCACGATCTCGGTAAGTCTAGGAGTGGAGAACTTCTCTTTGATCTCTAGAAGCTCTTGTTTGATGATCTCATTGAGTTTGGCTTCGCTTCTTAGGATGCTTTGGAGGCGTTCGATTTCTGCTAGAAGCTCTTTGTACTCTTTTTCTAGCTTTTCACGCTCGAGTCCTGTAAGGCGCTGGAGCTTCATGTCCAAGATGGCGTTGGCCTGGATCTCGCTTAGATCAAATCGCTCCATTAAGTTGGCTCTGGCGGTGGGAGTATCGGCGCTGGCTTTGATGGTAGCGATCACTTCGTCGATGTTGTCGAGGGCTTTGAGGAGACCTTCTAGGATATGGGCTCTAGCTCTTGCTTTTTCCAGCTCGTAGATAGTGCGTCTGATGACCACCGTGCGACGGTGATTGAGGAAGAGATGCAAGAGCTCAAGGAGGGTAAAGACCTTGGGCTCTTTATTGATAATAGCTAATAAAATAATCCCAAAAGTGACCTCCATCTGGGTCGATTTGTAGAGGTTGTTGAGGATAATGTCGCTCATGACATCTTTTTTGAGCTCGATTACGACCCGAATCCCTTCTCTATCACTCTCGTCTCGTATCTCACTGATCCCTTCGATCTGCTTTTGGCGCACGAGATCGGCGATCTGCTCGATGAGTTTGGCTTTGTTGACTTGGTAGGGGAGCTCATCGATGACGATCACCTCTTTGTTCTTGAGCTTTTCGATGTGGGTTTTGGCACGCACTTTGATACGGCCCCGTCCTGTCTTGTAGGCGCTGGCGATTCCTTGCTTGCCAAAGATGATCCCGCCGGTGGGGAAGTCGGGGCCTTGGATATGTTCCATCACCTGGGCTAGTTCAGCCTCTGGCTGATCAATAAGAAGGACCAAAGCATCGATAAGTTCGTCCAAGCGATGAGGAGGGATATTGGTAGCCATACCTACCGCGATCCCGCTGGAGCCGTTGAGGAGGAGGTTGGGTACGCGGCTGGGGAGGACGTCGGGCTCACTGAGGGTATCGTCGTAGTTGGGGACGAAGTCTACCGTATCTTTGTCGATATCGCGCAGGAGCTCCTCGGCCAGCGGTGTCATCCTGGCCTCGGTATAACGCATCGCTGCCGGATTGTCACCGTCGATGGATCCGAAGTTCCCCTGTCCGTCGATGAGAGGGATACGCATGCTAAAATCCTGCGCCATTCGCACAAGTGCCTCATAGACCGCGCTATCGCCGTGGGGGTGGTATTTACCGATCACATCTCCGACGATCCGGGCGCTCTTTTTGTAAGCGGCTCGCGAGGTGAGGCCCAGCTCGTTCATAGCATAGAGGATGCGTCTATGGACCGGTTTGAGCCCGTCTCTGGCATCGGGGAGGGCACGCCCGATGATGACGCTCATGGAGTAGTCGAGGTAACTATCCTTGACCGTCTCTTCTATATCTATTTCTTGTATGTCTTGGTTGTTTTCGAATAGATCAGCCATGAAGACCTCTTACACAATTTTTTGGATATTATATCTTTTTTAGACTTCAAAAGGGATTAATATGCATATTAATAAACGAGTTTTGCTCTTGGCGATTTTGAAAAAGGAGCCGAATGAAAATCTCATCGATATTGTGGCTATGCTGGAAGCTTCTAGACTTTTTCGTTTCAAAGAGGGGAAGAGATTGTTAAAAGAGCTTAAAAGCGAGGGGTATATAGATGAAGCAGGACTCACACCAAAGGGGCACAAAGCAGCAAAAGAGGCTGAAGAGGAGTTTCGACTCTAAGAGCGGGACTAGGGAGTGTGTTACTTTTTGAAATAGTATCTCAGATCTGGATAGGGAAGCCTCAAAAACTTGATATAGATCAAGTCATATTTGTTGATATACGCTATATTGTATAGTATGAGTGTAGAATTGGTGCCCTTTGGGGCTTGGTATGGTCCAAAAGAGAAGGAGGATCGATGCGTTACGACAGACCCCAGTTCAAACCGGTATACGATAATTTCATAGGAGGTAAATGGGTGCCTCCGGTGGATGGTGAGTATTTTGAGGATCGAAGCCCAATTGATAATTCGCTCATCGCAAAAGTGGCCAAATCGAACAAAAAAGATATAGACTTGGCCGTCCAGGCGGCGTGGAAGGCCTTTGAGACGTGGAAGGATGTCCCAGTAGCTGAGCGAAGCCAGATTCTCAACAAGATCGCCGACAGGCTCGAAGAAAATCTAGAGCTCCTGGCCAGAGTCGAGACGGTGGATAACGGCAAACCGATTCGAGAGACCATCAATGCCGATCTGCCTTTAGCGATCGATCACTTTCGCTATTTTGCCAGCGTCATACGAGCTGAAGCGGGAACGGTGAGTGATCTTGATTCTAAAACGGTCTCTATGGAGATTCACGAGCCTTTAGGTGTAGTGGGGCAGATTATCCCGTGGAATTTTCCACTCTTGATGGCTGCGTGGAAGCTGGCTCCCGCACTGGCTGCTGGCAACTGTGTCGTGCTCAAACCGGCTGAGCAGACTCCCGTGTCGGTGATGGTGATGATGGAGCTTATCGAAGATCTCTTGCCGCCAGGTGTCGTCAATATCGTCAACGGCTTTGGACCGGAGGCCGGAAAGCCCCTCGCGACCCATCCCGATATCAAGAAAATCGGCTTTACCGGAGAGACCACGACCGGGCGGCTTATCATGCAATACGCCTCTCAAAACATCATCCCCGTCACCCTTGAGCTTGGAGGCAAGTCGCCCAATATCTTCTTCGATAGCGTTATGGCCAAAGATGACGAGTTTTTGGATAAGGCGGTGGAGGGGCTGGTGCTCTTTGCCTTCAACCAAGGGGAGGTCTGCACCTGTCCTTCAAGAGCTTTGATCCAAGAAGATATCTATGAGCCCTTTATGGAGCGGGCCTTGAAGCGCATCGAGCAGATAAAGATCGGTCATCCCTTGGACAGTGAGACGATGATGGGAGCCCAAGCCTCCAACGACCAGTATGAAAAGATTCTCAACTATATCAAAATAGGCCAAGATGAAGGGGCCGAGCTTCTATGCGGGGGAGAGCCTTTCAACAATCCCGAATGTCCCGAGGGCTACTACATCAAGCCGACAGTCTTCAAAGGCCATAACAAGATGCGTATCTTCCAAGAGGAGATTTTTGGGCCGGTGCTGAGCGTCACCACCTTCAAAGATGAAGATGAGGCGCTTGAGATCGCAAACGATACGATCTATGGGCTGGGAGCTGGGGTCTGGTCAAGAGACGTGCACCAAGTCCAAAAGATGAGCCGGGGTATTCAAGCCGGGCGTATCTGGGTCAACAACTACCACGCCTATCCGGCCCACGCATCCTTTGGAGGATACAAAAAGAGCGGTATCGGGCGAGAGACCCACATGATGATGCTCAACCACTACCGCCACACCAAAAATATCTTGATGTCCTTCGATAAAAATCCTTTGGGGTTTTTCTGATGCCCTATCCAAGAGTCTCAGCTACCGATAAAGCGGTAGAGGTGATCGAAAAGCTTAAAAAAGAGCACGGCGATCTGGTCTTTCACCAAAGCGGGGGCTGTTGTGATGGCTCCGCTCCCATGTGCTTTCCCAAAGATGAGTTTATGGTAGGGGCATGTGATGTGAAAGTAGGGCAGATCGCCGGGTGCGACTTTTTTATGAGCGAGGACCTTTTCGAATACAACAAATACACCCACCTCACAATCGACGTGGTGGAGGGGAGGGGATCGAGCTTTTCACTAGAAATCCCCCTTGGGCTTCGCTTTGTGGCGATTCCTAGGCTCTTTACCAAAGAGGAGCTCGAAGACCTCGAACCCGTAGAGCGGATGGAGTAATTTTTAGAGCGAAATATCTTTCAATATTTCGCTAAAGACTTGGTAGCGCTCGTTTAGGTTGGGGTGAACCATTTTATAGACGATATCGCCAAGCTCTTTAGGGATCGCTTTGTTGATCTTGCTTGGATGCTGGGGCTTGGCGCTACCGATGGGCTGGAAGTTGTATATCTCCAAGTAGGCTTTATCGGCGGTGAGAGCCTTGTAGATGGCGTTGCCAAAATCGAAAATCTCCAAAGGCTCGAATCTGCCAATAGGCTTGTGATTGGCGAGGCTGAAGCGATACTCGATGCCCAATCGGCTCAGATATGCGTTGAACTTCATCAAAAATCCGATAGCCCCTTTGCTAAAGGGGTGAAGGTTATCGAAGTAGAACTCCTCGAAGTGCCTCTTTTTGCTCTGTTTGAACTCGATCATGAGCTCTTTGATGAGCTCTTTGGCATAACGCAAAGGGACAGCTTTGAGGATCGTCTGGGCTTCGGTGAGCTTGGTGAGGCTTCCTCCAAGCAAAATATCGACGCCGTGAACCACTTCATCGCCGTCTTTGGCTTTGGCTCCTACAAATCCTATATCTCCCCACTCGTGAATCCCGCACCCCTTCACACAAGCGCTCCAATAGATACGAACTTTGGACTCTTTTAAAGGCACTT
>PUXX01000045.1 GCA_009659895.1 Campylobacterota bacterium | reverse complement strand
TAGCAGCTTCTTTGTAAGTTTTTGGATTGGAGTACTCTAAGGTATATCCTCCAGAAATATACTTTTTTGTGAGGGGATCGATAGCGATTTCGTGAAACGAAGGATTTGGCTGGCCATCATAATTGTCTACACCTTCATCGCTATCACTAAAAATAGCATATGCCCATTTCGTGTTTCCATCACTACTGGCTTTTTGACTTTGAAAAAAATAGATCTGCCATCTTCTTTTATACCAATTTTGGTCTGATGGATCAATCTTCTCATCCACAATGGCCAGGTGCTGAGTATACCTAATGTGAGAGAGAATCTGGTTTGCAGCTTCATAGATTTTATCAGTTTGAAGACGTGGCACAATAGTGGCAGCTAAAATACCGATAACTATTATGACGATAATAAACTCTAAAACGGTGAAAGAACGTCTCACTCTCTGATCCTTATGGCAATCGGCATATAGCCGATTGTACCATAAGATTATTTAATCTCTTCTGCCTTTTGGACATCGTAGAGAATATCATCAAATGGATGACGATACATTGGCATACCAAGACGTTTTTCATCAAGGACATGTCCTATGAAACCTATGGTTCGGCCAAGGATAAAGAAGGAGTTGAGTGTACCACTTTCGATAAACTCATCGATCTCCTCTTCACTGTATCCAAGAGCTCTCCACATATCCACCATCAAAATCCCGATAGTACCGTCTACATTGAGGATGAGATTGTCTTTTTTGCTGGTTGTGAGTTTCTCAACCTCAAGAGCATAATCAAGAAGTGGAGTAGCCGGAAAATGCTCAGCTGCAAACTTCTTGAGCCCTTCTACCCTCTTATCAGGATTGCGTACCGATTTGATCCTATGACCGATACCAGGAATCGGGATCCCTTGCTTTTTCATATAGTTGACGAACTCTTTTGGACTCATATTGTTATCATGAGCATATTTGAAGTATTTGGCCGCACCATCAATCGCACCACCAAATCGTGGGCCAATAGTAAGAAGTCCGGTCACTAAACTCTCTACCACAGATTTGCCGGCACGTGCCGTAACTTTGGCGTTGTGTGCTCCAGAGACAGCAGGTCCATGATCAGCGACGGTCTTGATAACTGTCTCGATAAAATCGACCGCCCATCGTGGGTAGACCTTCTTAAACCAAAGAAGACTGATAACATCTCCAATAGTCTTGCCAGTATCAGGAGTCGCTACGCTACTGATTGGATATCCAGCGTAGGTAGCCTCTTCTCCTCTATCATCACTGATAGTACAGATGAAGTTTTTGGGCTTTCGGATTTTACCGGCTTTGAGTGCCTTCGCGTAATCTTCTGGAATAGGTGGAACCTCTGGCTCTTCGATATCTTGGATGACACCTTCGCCTTTGAGCTGCTCATAGACACCCTTGATGACATGTGGAAGGTCATTGAAGCTATCGGGCACATGAATGCCAGCCTCTTTCATAGCCCTATTTTTCGCGACCGCAGTCTCTTCATCGGCATTTGCGCTAGCACCAGCGTGTCCAAACTGTACACCACTGCTAAAATGCTCGGCGATTGTCCCGATACACCATCCAATGACCGGCTTGGTGATCTGACCATTTTTGACCGCTTCGATCACCTTATACTCTTCACGCCCGCCGACTTCACCTAGAAGAAGCATATATTTGACGTTGGGGTCTTTTTCCATACGAAGGAGATGATCGATAAAGACAGAGCCTACAAACCTATCACCGCCGATCGCGACACCGTCAGCGATACCGTCGGCGTTGAGGGCGATGATGTTGGAGAGCTCGTTGAAAAGTCCCCCACTTCTAGTGACAAGACCACAACTGCCAGGTCTATGGAGCTTGGACTTGACGATATTTTCGATAGTACCCCCGATGTTGGCCACTTTGAAAGCTCCAGGAGTAATGGCACCAACAGTCGCTGGACCGATAATGAGGACACCCTTGTCTTTGGCAGTTTTGTTCATGATACGGGCAAGTCGCTCTGGGATCCCCTCAGCAGTGATCATGATAGTCTTAAACTGCGGGAATCGAAGAGCATCCATAGTCACGTCATAGGCCGTTCGAAAAGAGGCGAAATTCAAAAGCACATCAGCGTTTGGATGAGCTTTCGCAGCCTCTTCGGTGCTTCGATAGATAGGGATCATCACCTCTTCGGTACCAAAGAAAAACTTATCAAATTTGTTCGAACTTGTCGGTGCCACGATAGCGGCTACGGATGGCTTCTCTCGCTTGATGATATAGTCATAGTCCAACATTCGCTGAATAGCGCTTCTGTTGTTGTTCCAAAAGATCGCTTGTGTATCTCGTGTAAAAAGTCCCATATATATTCTCCTTATGCTTTTGCTTTGTCGTCTTCGATTGCCATTCGTACAATATCGGTGATATGGGTCTCAGGCCCAAAAACTTTGATAGGCAGCCCCAATCTATCGGCAGCTTCTTTGATATCTTTGAGCCCTTTTTCGTAGTTTGGCCCTCCCCGTCGCACATAGATTCTAGTACCCACATCCTTCATCTTGTCGGCGTACTTCTCAAAAGCTTGAATAATTCCCGTAAATGTTTTCGCTACATCGGTAAAGTTCGCAATCGCTCCACCGATAATGAGAATCTTGTCTCTGCCTTCTGGATCTTTTTCTCTTGTCATGAGATCCAAAACGGTCTCAGTATAAAATCTAGTCTCATCTGTAGTAGGACCGCCGGAGTACTCCCCATAGTTTGCCAGATCTTCCACTCCACCAGCTAGATCTGCTATGGTGTCGGCATAGACGACGGAAGCGCCACCACCAGCTACCAATGTCCAGATACGCCCTTTAGGATTGAGGACGGTAAGCTTGAGCGAAGCTCCACTTTTGGCATCAGCTTCGGCGATCGCTTCTTCTTCGGGAGATTTCTCTGGCATACCAAAAGGTGTCGGGAATTCCACGTCTCCCCAGACATCTTTCATCATAAATCCTGCCGTATCGTCGAGGCGTGCGACAAGATCGAGAAGATAGACGTTGTCTCCCACGATCACGACAGGGTTGATCTCAAGATAGGCGAAATTGAGATCTCTAAAGAATTTATAAAAATTTACGGCAAAATTGGCGTAGGTCTCTTTTTTATCCTCTGGAATATCGGCTGGGATATTCTCTTTGATGATCTTTTCGATCTCTTCATCACTAGCATCGATAGGGATTTTGACTTCGACCACTTTATCCCAGTTCTCTTCTACTTCCACGCCACCATGAGCGCTCATGTAAAGCACATCATAATTCTCATCCAGAGTCGTAGCTGCGATGTAGTACTCCTCATCTTCGGAGTGTGGCGTAAAAGGCTCAACGATAAAATGAGTCAAAACACCTTTTTGACCACTAAGAAGTGTCGTCTCCTGATTTCGTTTCTCATCAATCCACTTCGCAGCATCTTCTAACGTGACGTCTCCGGGCTTATTGATCTTAAAAAGTACTAGATTATTCTTGCCCCTTTTACCAAAAAGCATGTCGGGCTTGGCAACAAGTGGCTTTTGTTTGAGCCATTCAAACCCCGGTTCTTCGGCTTTTTTCTTGAGCTCCTCCCCACTGGTCACAAGCACAGACTCGAAGGGGTATTTGAGTGGGGCAAAATATTTGTCCCAATTCTCAGCAAAAAGTCGCTTGCCGTCATATTCGCGTATCGCTCTTTGAGCCATTGCTTCTCCTTAAACTATTATGATATGTGCAATTGTAACATTAAATTTAATAGGAGAAAATGAGATAGAAAGAGTTGATCGATTATTCTTTGGTGATGTTAATTTTTGTTACATCTGTTTTTTTGCTGTTACTATTAGAAACATGGATTTTTCCCAGAAAAACTCCGCGATAGCGTACTTCCAAGCCCTTGAGCTTATCGAGAGTGAGTCGTCGTCGGGGGCATTCAAAAATGCCATAAAACTGGAGTTGTGCCTGCAAGGAGCGCTGAGGGGTGGAGACGCAGGAGAGATTATGCTCTTTGAGCTTCTTGACAACAGCAAAGCCTAAATAATTCCTATACGCAAAATGGTGCTCTTTGAATAGTGTACCAAATAGTTGCGCATGAAAAATCAAAAGAAGATCACTTCCCAAAAGGGTAGCCAACACCACCCAAAAGAGTACAATATGCTTCCTACGGTATTTTCTTAGACGTACCCGAAGGGTTCGAAAATAGATCTTGACCATCAAGAGCGTCCCAATCACCGCAAAAGGAGCAAAATCGATAAGATAGATCCTTTGTCGAAAGGAGAGCACTAAAGCAAACAAAAATGAAGTAGCCGATATAAACCATATGATATTTTTATCCTCTTTGATAAGAATGCGATAGATCACATAAAAGTAGTAAAAAAAGAGAAGTGGAGAAAAAATTGCGCTAAAGAGCAAAAAGGTATCTAAAAAATAGGTCTTTGGCTTACCGCTCACATCAAAACCAAAGAGAATTACAGAAGAGAAAAAAAGCGCGAAAAAATAGATCCAAGCGTAGTTTTTGTGATAGAGATAATAAAGAGCCATCGATAAAAAAAGAATCGAAAAAGAGTTGTCAAAAAAGAGCAGAAAAAGTGCAAAAATATAGGCAAAGATCTGATTTTGAAAATGCAAAAAGAGAAAAACAAGGGTCAAAAATATGATAAATGGAGCCTCATTGACGATCACTCCAGCCCCAAGGACCGCCGGCAGCAGCGAAAAGAGCACTGCGCTAAAGAGGGCTAGTCTTGGCTTTAGAAAACGTAAAGAGAGTCTATAGTAAAGATAGACATTGACTAATGTCACGAGGATCTGTGGCAACCGCACCAGAGTCTCTTGGGGAGCCAGTCGATAAAGTATCAACTCAAGTTCATGCAGCCAACCCTGTTTTAAGAATATGATCTTCGCCTCTACAGGGCCTATGGGCAAGGATGAGGCCAAAAAAAGAAGCAGCAATCCATAAATGATCAAATAAAGAAAGATCATAACTTCAAGAAGTTGTCGATTATCTCATACCCATATTCGCTCATGATCGATTCTGGATGAAACTGCACGCCATAAATGGGCCTCCCTTCCACCTCCAAGGCCATGATCTCAAGATCATCTTTGCTGTACGCGGTCGGCTTGATGATAGTGGGCAGGTTGCTCTGGTTGACCACCAAGGAGTGGTAGCGCGTAGCTCGAAACTCGCTTGGCAGGGCTTCAAAAATCTTCGTAGGCGCTTTGATCGCTATCTGGCTCGTTTTACCATGCATCATATTTTTAGCTTCTACGATCTCGCCTCCAAAAGCTTGAGCGATCGTCTGATGCCCAAGACATATCCCCAAAATCGGCTTCCTATCGGCAAACCTTCGCACCACATCCAGACTCACTCCCGCTTCATTTGGCGTCGCGGGGCCGGGAGAGATAATGATCTTTTCAGGATTGAGAGCCTCGATTTGGGCGACGCTTAATTCATCGTTTCTAATAACTTTAAGATTAGCTCCAAGCTCCAAGCAGTACTGGACTATATTGTATGTAAAGCTATCGTAGTTGTCGATCATCAAAATCATCGTATATCCCTTGTCCAAAAAAAGTCGATCCACTCTCTCGTCTCATGGAGATAGTAGGTCGGACGAAAACCTGCCGCAGGCTTGTAAAAAAGAGCAGCTACATCGATATCTAGCTGCTTGAAACGCTCTTTTAAAGCCTTCACCACAGCCTCCATCGTATCACCACTATCGACAATATCATCCACTACCAATACCCTTTTTGCTTCTGTTAGATCTGGAATATTGAAAATCTCAACCCCATCTAGCTTCTTGGTATCCTCATAGGCGATGGAGTTGAGGGTATAGACACGCCTCTCATCCCACAACTCTCCCAACATATGAGCCATTGTCATCCCTCCTCTTCCTATCGCCACAATAGCATCATAATCATAATCGATCTGGTGCGAAAGCTTTTTGAGATCTTGCACAAACTCTTTATAGGGATAGTATCGCATCTACCACACCTTGAGTTCATTGTAGAGGCTATCGCGCTCCACCGGCACAAATCCGCTATCTTTGATAAGAGCGACGAACTCCTCCAAAGCAACCCCGTAGCGGCTCTTCGCCCCAGCAGCACTTTGGATCGCTTCACGTTCAATAGTGCCATCAAGATCATCGGCGCCAAACTCTTGAGCCACGAGGGCCAAGCCCAGCGTCGAAGTGGCCCAGTAGGCTTTGATATGGGGGATATTGTCGAGCAAGATTCTTGCTATTGCAATGGTTTTGAGATACTCTTGCCCCGTGACGAACTCTTGGACGTTGAGATAGTTGTTCTCGCGCTGGTAGATAAGAGGGATGAAGCAATTAAACCCACCCGTCTCATCCTGGAGTGCTCGAAGCCTTAGCATATGATCGATGCGGTGCTCACGCCTCTCCACATGGCCAAAGAGCATGGTAGCGTTGCTTTTGCGTCCCTTTTGGTGCCAGAGCCTATGGATATGGAGCCACTCATCACTACTCACCTTGCCTTTGCAAATATACTCTCTTACCTCCTCATCGAAAATCTCCGCCCCGCCACCTGGCATACTATCGACGCCGCTTTGAATCATCATATCGATCATCTCTTCAAAGCTGAGACCATACTCCTTGGCCAAGAAGTTCACCTCCGCCGCCGTAAGGGCCTTGATATGGATATGGGGGAAGCGCTCTTTAATTTTTTTGAAAATCCCCATATACCACTCCAACCCCGCTTTGTCGTTGTGGGCTGAGACGATATGGACCTCTTTGATGCCTCTTTTACTCGCCTCTTCGACGATTTTTAAAATCTCGTCGTGGCTTAAGGTATAGGGATTGGGATTTTTGCGGTTGGCGCTAAAGGCGCAAAACTTGCAGATATCTTTGCATATATTGGTGGGATTGATGTGGCGGTTGATATTGAAAAAGCTCTTTTTGCCGTAGAGCTCTTTTCTTCTTTTATCGGCATATTTGGCCAGCGTAAAGAGATCGAGATCGTAAAGCCACACCCCCTCTTCATATCCGATCCTCTCACCGGCTTCCAGTTTTTCGATAAGTTCCATCTATCCCTCGGCTTGAATTTTGTATAATTATACAAAAAAAGGGGCATCTTGGATATTAAAGGCACAATCGAAGAGCTCTTGCACACCAACGCCTCAGATCTTGAGATATCAAAAGCGCTTAGAGCCGCCATTGATCGATATTTCCAAAACTTAGACGCCATCTTCGACAAAACCCAGGGCAAAGACTTTTTGGTTCGCCATACCAAATATATCGACTCCATCATCACCGCCATCTACAAAGTGGCAACAAGGAAGATGTTTGGTATCTACAACCCCCTCTCCAACGCCATCCCCGTCACCCTCGTCGCCCTTGGAAGCTACGGCAGGGAGCAGCTGGCCCCCTACTCCGACATCGATCTCATGATCGTCTACGAAGATGTGGAGGGCTACAACACCAAAGCCCTTATAGAAAAGATGCTCTACATCATCTGGGACGCCAAGCTCAAACTAGGACATAGAGTCCATGAGATCAAGGAGCTTCAAGAAGTAGCCAAAAGCGACGATACGATCAAGACAGCTCTACTAGAATCACGCTTTATCGTCGGTAGCAAATATCTTTGGTTCAAAATAGAAAACGAGCTCAACAAGATTCGCCAAAGCGATCAAAAAAGCTATATCCTCACCAAACTAGAAGAAGCCAAGAAGCGGCGCAACAAATACCCCCTCTCCATGCAGCCCAACATCAAAGAGGGCGTCGGGGGCCTAAGAGATAGCAACCTGCTCTACTGGATCGCCAATGTCTTATATGGTGTCAAAAGCCTCAAAGACCTTAGCGGCGAACTCTTTAGCGAAGAGGAGTATAGGGAGTATCGCATCGCTTTGGAATGGCTCTTTCGGGTGCGCGTCGCACTGCATCTAGTCGCAGGGAAAAAGGAGGATAGACTCCTGCTTCAGTATATCCCAGAAATCGCCGAAAAGCTTGGTATCAAAGCAAAAAACGAAGCCAAAAAACAGCAAGCGCTCGTGAGCAAAACCCTTCAAGCGATGCATACCATCGACACTTTTAGCCAGATCTTTACAAACAAGATGGTACGAAAATTTCTCTTCGATCCAAAAAATATCTCCACACTACGCCCCGGGCGACTCAAAAAGGGGCTCTTTTTGTGTGAGGATACCCTCTATGCCTCCTACCAGGCTCCAAACTGCTCCCTAAGAGATCTTGTCGAACTTCTAAGCGAAACCTCTTTTCAAAATACAGATCCTGGTGCACTTTATTGGGCAAAAAGGAGCAAACACGCCAAAACTCCCCCAAAAAGCGCACTGAGATTTATCAAAAAGCTCTTCTACAAACAAAACCCCTCCCCGGCACTGGAACTCCTCTATCAAGCCCATCTACTTCCAGTGGTCATACCGCCGCTCAAAAAGGTGATGTACATGCCCCAGTTTGACGGCTATCACACATTCCCGGTCGATATCCACTCCCTTGAGTGTGTCAAGGCTCTTGAAAATATCCGCGACCCTTTTATCCAAGAGCTTTTTGAGGGGCTGAGCGAAGATGAGAAGGCGATCTTGCGTCTGGCTACCCTCTTGCATGACGCTGGCAAGGGACGACGCCAACGCCATCACGATGTAGGGGCGAAACTCTTTAGAGTCTTCGCTACCAAACTTGGCTTTGGGAATGATCTCATAGATCTAGGGGCTCTTCTTATCAAGCATCATACCGACATGACCGATACAGCCTACAACAAGGATATCTACAGCGAAAAGGTGGTCTTGAGCTTCCTGGCACCTCTCAAAAGCAAAAAAGCGCTCGATATGCTCTATATCTTGACGTACGCAGATCTTGCGGGAGTGGGCAAAAATGTCTACAGCTCCTACAACGCCAAGCTTCTGCATGATCTTTATAAGCTCTCCTTGGAAGCTCTTCAAAGAAGTGAGATCTTGGATGAGGTGAGCAAACGGCTCAAGAAAGAGAAAGCTCTGCAAAAGAGCAGACGGTTCCAAGAGCTTCCAAGAAGTCTTCAGAAGAAGATCCTCTCTATCGAATCAAATCTCTTTTTTATCAAACACACCATCGACGAGATCATCGACATTAGCAAGATCGCCTTTGATACCCAAAACTACCAGTACCGCATCCGAAACGAGGAGTATCTCAGTATCGAAATCATACGACAAATCCCTATCAATCTGGGCTACCTTTTAGGCAAACTCTCCTATTTGGATATCGCCTCTATGGAGGTCTTCAAGCTCTTCGACGAAAAAAAGTATTTCAAGATCGATTTCAAGGAAAAAGATGAAGAGAATGTCGATCTCATCCGACAGATCATCGAGGACTCCTTTGATATGCAAAAAAAGATCACCCTCAAAAAGCCCATCATCCAAAGAAGTGATATCGCAATAGATTGCAACCACTCCAAAACCTATGCCACCATGGCACTTGAGGCGCCAAATCAAAAGGGGCTTTTGGCCTATATCGCCAAGATCTTCGACGATTTTGGTATCGATATCGCCACAGCCAAGATCAACACGGTCCGAAACAGGGCCAAAGATCTCTTCTTGATAGAGAAAAATGGTCGTTTCTGTACCAGAACGGAAGAGATACTTGATACAATTACAACAAAAAAAGGGGAATAATGTGTGGAATAGTCGGCTACATCGGCTCAAAGGATATCAAAAAGATCCTCTTAGAAGGATTGAAGGAGCTAGAATACAGAGGATACGATAGCGCCGGTATCGCCATACTCCAAAACAACGAACTCAAAATCTACAAAGCGGTGGGAAAACTTGAAAATCTCATCAACAAAACCAAAGATCTAAAAACCGAGGGCTTTGGTATCGGTATAGGCCATACCAGATGGGCCACCCATGGCAAACCGACCGAACTCAACGCTCACCCCCACATGGGCGAATATAGCTACGTCGTCCACAACGGTATCATCGAAAATTTCAAAGAGATCAAAAAAGAGCTCAATGATGTGCGATTCATCAGCCAGACCGATACCGAAGTAATCGTCCATCTTTTTGAAAAATATCTCCAAGATCTCAATGACCCTCTCAAAGCCTTCAAAGCCACTATCGACAGGCTCCAGGGAGCCTATGCCATCTTGCTCATCACAAAAGCGGATCCAAGCAAGATCTTCTTCGCAAAAAAGGGCTCCCCTCTCATCGTGGGACGAGATGGGGAGGAGATCTACTTCGCCTCTTCCGACGCTCCTCTCATCGGACACGCCAAAGAGGTCCACTACCTAGACGATGGAGAGTGGGGTTACGCCCAGCTTGGTGAGGTGGTGGTCTATCATGGCGACAGGGCCATAGATCTGGATTTCAAGCCTCTCACCCTCAACAAAGAGCTGGCCCAAAAGGGGGGATATCGCTTCTTTATGGAAAAAGAGATCTACGAACAAAGCGACGTGATCACTGAGACTATGATGGGGCGGATCAAAGATGAGGAGATAGAGTTCGAAGAGCTAGATCAAGAGTTTTTGCACGGTATCCACTCCATCAAGATCTGTGCTTGTGGTACCAGCTACCATGCGGGGCTTAGCGGCAGCTATCTTATCGAAAAACTCGCTCGTATTCCGGTCATGTGTGAGATCGCCAGCGAGTTTCGCTACAAAGAGCCGATCTTGCAAAAGGAGACTCTCTTCGTGGTCATCTCCCAAAGCGGGGAGACTGCTGATACTCTTGAGGCTCTCAAAATGGCCAAAGATGCGGGCCTCAAGACCCTGGCCATCTGCAACGTGGACAACTCATCTATCGTGCGTCTTGCCGATAGGACTATCCTCACTAGAGCAGGAATCGAAAAAGGAGTAGCCAGTACCAAGGCTTTTACGACACAGCTCATGGTCTTGTGGATGTTGGCCCTCTATCTTGCCCAACAAAAAGGCATCGACCCCAAAAAAATCTCAAGAGAGCTGGAAGCTATGAGAAAGACACCCCAGGCTCTCAAAGTCGATCCGGATCTGCATGAGCGTATCCGCAGACTCTCCAAACGTTATCTCCATGGCCATGGCTTCTTTTTCATAGGTCGCGATATCTTCTATCCTCTAGCCCTAGAAGGAGCGCTCAAACTCAAAGAGATCAGCTACCTCCACGCTGAGGGCTATCCAGCAGGAGAGATGAAGCACGGCCCCATAGCCCTGGCGGATCCGGAGCTCTTTACTATCGCACTCATGCCAAAAAATCTCCTGTATGAGAAGACTAAGAGCAACGTAGAGGAATTGAGTGCTAGGGACTCCACAATATGTGCAATTTCTCCTGTAGCGTTCGAGCTAGCCGACGACTTCATCAAGGTGCAAAACGCCGATCACTATATGCTGGAGTATTACGAGATGGCCGTGGCTTTGCAGATACTGGCCATGGAGATAGCCATCAGACTTGGCAATGACGTGGACATGCCCAGAAATTTGGCAAAATCGGTGACGGTGGAGTAGCCTGGCTACTCCTAGCAGCCACACCCGCCAGAGTGACCACCAGATCCGCTATGTCCCGTAGAGCATGCGCTCACTCCAGGAGGCGTGGTGGGTTGGATCATCTCATTGGAAGCTCCCCCCTCTTCGTTGACCTTCTCAATGAAGTGCCAAAGCTTGTTGGCCGCTTGATGGTAGCGTTTGGCCGTCTCACTCTCTGGATGGTAGAAGACGACCGGCTTGCCCTCATCTCCACCCTCTCGAATAGCAGGCTCGATTGGGATCTGTCCAAGCACGCTCGTACCATACTCCAAAGCCACGTCATGTGCAGTCCCTTTGCCAAAGATATCGCTTTCAGTCTGACAGCTAGGACAGATGAAGCCGCTCATGTTCTCCACGATTCCGGCGATTGGGATATGGAGCTTTTTGAACATATCAAGACTTCGGCGGCTATCGTCTAGACTCACAAGCTGTGGCGTGGTCACCGTCACGCCAGCTGTCACAGGCACGCTTTGAGCAAGAGTGAGCTGAGCATCTCCCGTGCCAGGAGGCATATCGATAAAGAGTACATCTAGATCACTCCATAGGATATCTCGCAAAAACTGCTCCACTGCCTTCATGATCATGGCCCCTCTCCAAATGAGGCTCTGGCCCTCTTCCATCAGCACACCCATACTCATCACCTCTACGCCATACTTCGTCTCGATGGGCTTGACCTTGTTGCCCACGACTTCTGGCTGCACACCCAGTATCCCCATCATCCTGGGAATATTGGGCCCATAGATATCGGCGTCCAAGATTCCTACCTTTTTGCCCTGCATCGCGGTGGCGATAGCTAGATTGACGGTCGTGGTCGATTTGCCCACACCACCTTTGCCACTGCTGATCATGACGAAATTTTTTACTTGAGGAGCCAGATTTTTGCCTCTGCTAGAAGTCTCTCTTGGCATTTTGGGCTGCTGGATATTGACGATCACCTCTTTGGCTCCTTCTAGTTGGAGCTTCTTGGTGATCTCATCACGTAGCTGCTGGGCCACTTCTGGAGCGCTTGAGGTGATATCGAGCTCCACCAAAACCCTATCACCATTGACCTCCACCCCTTTGACAAAACCAAACGTGACAATGTCTTTGGTAAATCCAGGATAGGCCACACCACTTAAGATCTCTTTGACTTTTTGTTCATTGAGCATAGGCTCTCCTTCGGTAGTAATTCGGAGTAATTTTATCTTATTTATTTTTAAATGAAGCTTTGAAGAGGGAGGCGGGCACCTCTAGGCGCCCTGCTCGATTCCATGTTCGTCCATGATAGTCTGGGTGATCTTGTAGCTACAAAATTTTGGCCCACACATGCTGCAAAACTCCGCCTCTTTGAAGACATCCTGGGGCAAGGTCTCATCGTGATACTCTCTAGCCCTATCAGGATCCAATGCCAGCTCGAACTGCTTGTTCCAATCAAATCTATACCTAGCCTCACTCATGGCGTCATCGATATCCCTGGCACCTTTTCGGCCTCTGGCGATATCGGCTGCGTGGGCAGCGATCTTGTAGGCCACGATCCCCTCTCGCACATCTTCGGCATTGGGAAGCCCCAGATGCTCTTTTGGCGTGACGTAGCAGAGCATACTGGCCCCATACCATCCAGCCATCGCAGCTCCTATGGCACTGGCTAGATGATCATATCCGGCGGCGATGTCGGTCACCAATGGCCCCAAGACATAAAAAGGTGCCTCATGGCAATAGTCCCGCTCTATCTTGATGTTGCGCTCGATCTGGTTCATCGGCACATGACCAGGACCTTCGATCATCACCTGCACATCCTTATCCCACGCCTTGAGGGTGAGCTCTCCTAGGACTTTGAGCTCCTCAAGCTGAGCGTCGTCGCTAGCATCCGCCAAACAGCCCGGGCGCAAACTATCTCCCAAAGAGAGGCTCACGTCATATTTGCGACAGATATCCAAAATATCCTCAAAGGCGGTATAGAAAGGATTTTCTTTATGATAATGCATCATCCACGCCGCCATCAAGCTTCCACCACGACTCACGATCCCCATCTTCCTTTTGGCCACCAGGGGCATAAAGCGAAGCAAAAATCCAGCATGTATCGTAAAGTAACTCACCCCCTGCTTGGCTTGACGCTCAATAACTTCTAACATTTTATCTATTGTCAGATCTTCGATCTTGTTGTTACAATCATGCAGTATCTGATAGATAGGCACGGTACCAATTGGCACCTCTGCGTGCTTGATCACCTCCTCTCGTATGGCGTCAAGATCACCCCCCGTGGAGAGATCCATAATGGTATCGGCTCCATACTTTTGGCAGACCCTGACCTTCTCCACCTCCCCTTCAATATCACTGGCTAGAGCGCTGCTGCCGATATTGGCGTTGATCTTTGTCTTGGCGGCGATCCCTATGGCCATCGGCTTTTGATGGAGATGGTTGATATTGGCCGGAATGATCATGCGACCTCTTGCTACCTCTTTGCGAATCAGCTCAGGATCTAGCCCCTCCACTTTGGCCACATATTCCATCTCCTCGGTGATGATTCCTTGCTTGGCATAGTACATCTGAGTTCTTACATTATCTTTTTTCCTCTTCTCTACCCACGCACGTCGCATCATGGCTCCTTTAAAGCTTAAATCAACAGCTAGTTTTCCAAAATATTACTTAAAAAAGATAAAAAAAAGCTTTTATTGTGTATAATTTTGTAACAATTAATAAAAAAGGATAAGTTTTGTCCGATTTGACCTTGGTGTTACTAGGTGCGGGCGACTCCACCCGATTTGGCATGCCTCCCAAAAAGCAGTGGCTCTGGATCGATGAGCGCCCCCTGTGGCTCCATCTGTTGGAAAAATTTACCGATATGCTCCAAGCCCCCGCCATCATCACCTCGACCCCACAAGAGAAGCCGTTTTTTGAAAAGTATTGCGACGCCACGGTGGTCGAAGGGGGCACAACACGCCAAGAGTCGATCCAAAGAGCTCTAGAATATGTCTCAACGCCTTACGTACTCATCAGTGATATAGCCAGACCATGCATCCAAGAGCCCATCGTGCACGAACTCCTACGACATAAAGAGTATGACTGTGTCGCTCCGGCCATCACTCCCGCAGACACGGTGGTGTATAAAAACGAAACAATCGACAGGGACCAGGTGCGTTTGATCCAGACCCCCCAGCTCTCAAAAGTCGATTGGCTCAAAGAGGCGCTGGGATCTGGCTCCTTTACCGATGAGAGCAGCGCCATCAGAGCCATTGGTGGGAAGGTCCTCTATATCCCTGGAGACCGACGCCAGCACAAGCTCACCTACAAAGAGGATCTCAAGCTCCTGGAGTGCCTCACTCCCCCAAAGGATGAGAGACTAGGAGGCCTAGGGTATGATGTCCACCCCTTTTGTGAGGACAGACCCTTGGTGCTTGGAGGAGTCAGGATCCCCCATCACAAAGGGCTGGCCGGACACTCCGACGCAGACGTAGCCATCCACGCCCTTATCGATGCGCTATTGGGAGCAGCGGGATTTGGGGATATTGGTGAGCTTTTTCCAGATAGCGATCAAGCCTACAAAGAGATCGACTCTAAAGTGTTGTTGACCAAATGTGGAGAGCTTTTGCGCTCATGTGGATTTGTCATAGATGGAGCCGATCTTACCATCATCGCCCAAGAGCCCAAGATCGCCCCATACAAATCTCACATCCAAAAGAGTCTAGCCCAGATCCTCCAGATCCCAAAGCACCGCATCAATATCAAAGCCACCACTACAGAAAGACTTGGCTTCGTGGGGCGAAAAGAGGGCATAGCAGCCCAGGCTATAGCCTATCTACACTACTATGATTGGAGCAGAGCATGAGAGTCTTGATAGTCGAAAACGAAATCTACCTAGCCCAAAGTATCGCCAGCAAACTCTCAGAGATCGGGTATGAGTGTGAAATCGCAGCGGGTATCAAAGATGCCCTCTCCCAGCTCAACTATGACGTGGTGCTTCTGTCGACCAATATCAACGGTCAAGACTTTCTGCCCGTAGTGGAGGCGTTTAGGGAGAAGATCATCATCTTGCTGGTCTCCTACATCTCCCAGGACACGGTCTCAGCTCCTTTGCAAGCTGGGGCCAACGACTATATCCATAAACCCTTCATGATCGAGGAGCTCATACGCAAGATCAATCACTTCGTGGAGTTTGAGCGCCTCCAAAAAGAGAACAGTGCTTATAGAGCCTATATCGATCACACCCTAAGAGGACTGGAGATAGAAAATATCAATATCAAAGACCCCCTTCCCGTACTAGTCAAGACCAACTATCAAAAATACGCCGACGCCTATGCCTTTGCCCTTTCAGATCTGCTCCAAGAGCCCTTTCGTTTCTACTCCCTCTCCCAAAAAGGGGTCCTGGGCAAGATCAAAAGTGAAGATTCTACCCAGCTTCTTTACATCACCGACTACCAAACCCTCAAAAAAAGCGAAAAACAGCAGTTTTTGGAGATAATAAAGAACAAACGGGCCATCGTCTCCACCACGGAAAATATCGAAGAAGAGATCCCGTTTCGTGTGATGGAGCTACGAAGTGACAATAAGATCTACGATAGAGGGGATATCTTGACTATCGACGAATACGTAAAATATATCATCATCAACTATCAGCACAAATTCCCCGACACTACCCTATCTAAAAAACTGGGCATCTCAAGAAAGAGCCTATGGGAGAAGAGGAAGAAGTATGAGATCTTCAAGAAAAAATAGATCCCTCTACATCGACCAGGAGGCTCTGGCCACTCTGGCACTGCTCCAAGAGGGGCTTTTGTATCCCGTCGATCGGCTCATGAACCAAAAAGAGGCCAAAGAGGTCGACACCAAAAAGGAGTACAGGGGCAAATCCTTCCCCTTCTCCTTTATCCTAGCCCCAGCTGGCAAAAAAAACGAAGCGATCCTCAAAAGTCTCAAACCAGGCCAGACCCTAGATCTGATCGAAAACCATAAAAAAGTAGGCCAGATCACCGTAGAAGAGGTATTTGAGATCGATCCTTTGGAGCGCTTAAAAAATATCTACGGTACCACCGACATCTCCCATCCCGGCATCAATGCCACCCTGCAGCGCCTGGGCAGATATGCCATAAGCGGTCCTTTTTGGGTGGAGTTTGACGAGGTCAAAAAGACCAAAGAGCTCATCAAGCAACGAAAAAAGGAGCTCAAGGCCAAAAATGTCTCAGCAATCATGATGGCCGCAAAACCCCTCCATAGAGCTCACGAGAGGCTCATTCGACTTACTCTAGAAGAGAGCGATCTAGTGGTGATCTTTTTGCTCAAGCCCTATGTAAGCGAAAAGTTTTCTTATGAGTTACGCAAACGTACCCTGGACTATTTCGTCAAAAACTACCTACCCAAAAACCGCGTACTGGTAGTGCCACTGGAAAACACCTACATCTTCGCAGGCTTCAACGAGCTAATACTCGATGCCATTGTAGCCCAAAATTTTGGCTGCAACCGTCTGGTAGTGGGACAAAACCATGCGGGTCTTGGACTCTACTACGACAAAAACCACCTCAAAAGCGTCTTTGATAGACTCAAAGGGATCAACATCGAAATCCAAACAGTCAGTGAGTTTGTCTATTGTGACGAGTGCAAGACCTTGGTGAGTACCAACACCTGCCCCCACGGCTCCCACCACCACATCTCCTACCATGCCGATTCGATTTTAGAGCTGCTAGAACTTGGGATCTTGCCTCCAGCGGTCCTGGTACGCAAAGAGATCAGCGCTATCATTCTTAGTACCCTCTTTCCCAACCGCTTCAAAAACCTAGAGAAGCTCTACGCAGATCTCATCCCCACGCGAGGGCTGATCGAACGCCACAGCGAAGAGGACTTCTACATCGAGCTCATGAAGCTCTACCAGACCACCTCACTCACATAGGATCGAAGATGAGACGATGTTTTTTGAGCGGATGTTACACAGGACTCCTCCCAAAAGCACCAGGGACCTGGGGGACGATTTTTGGCGCTTTTGTAGCCTACGTGATTTTGCTCTTCTTGCCTCAGTCGACGCTTTTTTTGCTGACGATCCTCATCAGTGTCATCGCCGTCAAGGAGATCAACCGTTACGAAGCTCAAGGTGGCCCCCATGATGATCCCACCATCGTCATCGACGAAATCGCCGGAATATGGCTTGCCATCGCCATACTTCCAAATACCCATCCTATCTGGATCGTTGTTGCTGTGGTACTCTTTCGCTACTTCGACATCACCAAGCCCTCTTATATCGGCAGACTAGAAAAGCTCCAAGGGGGTCTTGGCGTCATGGCCGACGATCTCTTGGCCGGGATCGTCTCTGGGCTTTTGACAGGCCTTCTTTATGTCGCAGTGGTCCAACTGCTATGAAAATAGCCTTTGAGTACCCTTGGGTCCTGGCTCTTGCCCCTCTAGCGATCTGTATCCTTCGCTGCCCAAGCCAAAGGATCCAGATACTTTTTAGCAAGATAGAGTTTTTGCCATCTCTATCCCTTCGATCCACAATAAATGTGGTCATCTTTTTGCTTTTGATCCTAGCAGCGTCCGGTCCCTTTAGCTTCGCCCAGATCCAGGACTCACCAAAAAAAGGGCGCAACCTCGTCATCGCTCTAGATGCCAGCGGCTCCATGGAAGGATCGATCCCGGGGAGCCAGAAGAGCAAATTTGAGGAGCTCAAATCGATCGTCAAAGAGTTCGTACATCGTCGTCATGACGACAATATCGGTCTTGTGGTCTTTGGCAGCTTCGCCTATATCGCCTCACCCATCACCTTCGATCTCAAAGCCTTGGATTTTCTCATAGACTACCTAGATACCGGTATCGCCGGGAACAATACTGCCATCGGAGAGGCGATCTGGCGCGCACTGGAGGCTATTGGAGTCCAAAAGGCCTCTCAAAAGGTCATCCTCCTTATCACCGACGGCCACCACAACAGCGGCTCCATCTCACCCAAAAAAGCGGTCGAAGAGGCAAAAAAAGCAGGGGTCAAGATCCACACTATCGCCATTGGAGACGATGCGGACCAAAAACATCTACAAACGATCGCCCAAAAGAGTGGTGGAGCGTTTTTTGCCGTCAGAAGCAAGGAGGATCTAGAGCGTGTCTTTGAGACTCTAGACACTCTTGAACCCAGTCCCATCAGAGCCAAAAACTATCTCCACAAGTACCAGCTCTTTTGGATTTTTGCTCTTTTGGCCCTGGGGCTCATGCTCTGGCAAACCAGGAGAGGGGTATGAGCTTCTTGTATCCTCAGATCCTGTGGTTCTTGATCCCGCTTGCGCTTTTTGCATTTCAAAAATCCACCATCTCCCATCTGCCTTTTCACCCCAGCATCATCCTAGCAAGCGCCAGATCCAAAAGGGCTATGCACCTACTCATAGCCGCTTTGATCCTCATAGCCCTGGCTAGACCGGTAATACAAAAAAGCGTCGATACCACCTACGACGCACAGCCTCTCTACATAGCTCTAGATCTCTCCGCCTCCATGAGAGCCCAAGATCTCACTCCCGATAGACTCACCAAAGCAAAAGAGACGATCCATGCTCTCATCGACCAGGCCCAAAGGAGAATTGGTCTCATAGCCTTTAGCGCCAATCCTCTCATCATCGCTCCGCCAACCTACGACAAAACGGTCCTCCACCAGGCCCTCGATGCGATTGAGCCGCGCTATATCCTCACCAAATCGACAAATATCCAAAAGGTCCTCGATTTCGCCTCCAGATTTGGTCCAAGCGTCGATCTAGCGATCTTTAGCGACGGAGGAGAGGAGCAAGATCTCCTCAAACCATCCAACATCACGCTCTTTAGCGTCGCCACCGCCACACCCTCTGGAGCCTTGATCCCCAAGGATGGAGGCTATCTCACACATGAAGGCCATCTGGTGGTCTCCAGACTCAATCCCGCCTTTTTGGCCCTAGCTGACCAGGCTCTGCAGATCCATGAGGCCGCCAAGATCCTAGACTCCAGACCTCATCAAACCCAAAAAGAGCAACAGACTACCTATATTGAGCTTTTTGTCGCTCCTCTGTTTTTGGCCGCGCTGCTGTATCTTCTTGTTCACACATCCTTGCTAGAGAGACTCAAAAAGTTCTGGCCACTTCTGCTCATACTCCAGCTCCATGCCTCCATCATCGAAGAGATCTCCATCCAAAGAGCCTACGATCTGTATATGGCCAAAGAGTATGACAAGAGCGCCCAGATCTTTGCCAAACTCCCCTACCAAGAAGCCAGATTCGGGCTGGCTAGGAGTTTGATGAAGATGGGAAAATACAAAGAGGCCCTCAAAATCCTCTCATCTATCAAAAGCAAGGACCCCCGCAAAAAAGGAATAATCTATCTCAATCAAGGGATCTGCTACCAAAAGATGGGACGATTTGACCAGGCGAAAATGAGCTTCGCAAAAGCGGCTCAGCTCAAAGAGCCAAAAGCTCTTGGGAGGCTCAAGACCATCATCTTTGAAAAAAACCAAAAAAAGCAGCCCCTCCCCTTTAGCAGACAAAAAAAGATCACCACCAAAAAGATCAAAGGAGACAACAAAAAAGGAGGAGCTAGCTCAAATCTCCAAAGCGCCCTCTTGGCCGGCAACGCAAAAGGGGGCAAAAAGAGCAGACAAAAGGGAGTCACCAAAGGTCAGGGGATGCCTCTAAGCTCAAAGGTCTATGAGATCATCAACAAAGGATATATCCATGAGAAGCGTCCTTGGTAGTCTGCTTTTTATCTGTGCTCTCTTTGGTACCCAGTATGATATAAATCTATCGAAAAAAGAGGCCTATATCAAAGAGCCGATCCTTTTGGATCTCACTCTCAAAGAGTCCAACAAATCCACGATCGTATGGGTCAGGTTCGAGCCCAAAAGGAGTGAGGCCTATGAGTGGCATCTGCTGGAAAAAAAGGATACTCCATGGGGCTATCGCAATAAATTTTTGCTCTACGCACTCAAAAGTGGAGACATTGAGCTAGAATTCGACCTAGCCATCAAACGCACGACCAAAAAAGAGCTCCAAAGAGATATCCTAGGCACAGGCTACGAACAGACCAAGATCATCGAAGGCACCATCCAAAAGATCGATGTCGCTCCGCTGATCCTCCACATCAAGCCAGCGGATGCCAATCTGTATGGCCGCTACTCCCTCACACTCCACGTAGAGCCAAGATCTGCCAAAAGGTATGAGCCTATCTACGCCACGCTCCATCTAAAGGGCATAGGATACCCTCCCTCCATCGATCCAAATCTCACCACCACCCCAGCCACCCAGATCCTCAAAGACCATCCCCAAAAAAAGATCCACTACACCTCCACCGGAGCCAGGATAGACTATACCTACCGCTACGCTATCGTGTCAGATAAAAATTTCACCCTCTTGCCTTTGAAGCTCATCGCCTTTGACCAGGGCTCATACCAGACTCTAAGCACCCCCGCCATCCACATCCAGATCTCACCCCATCAAGATCTCATCGACCAAAAGGATCTCCCACCGCCCATAACACCGGTAGCGAAGAGAGTATGGGAGATTCTCAAGGAGGGAATCGTTTTTTTGAGTGGATTCTTGACAGCTTTGATGATCATAATAGTATTGCTAAAATATCGCAAAGAGACGCTGACGATCCTGCTGGCCGATGAACGAGAACTTCTGGCCTATCTGGCCGCGCGCTATCCCGATAGATTTCACGAAATCAAAGAAAAGCTTAGCAGAAGAATCGAAGATAAAAAGGGTAAATCCCTTCTTAAGATCAAACTTACACTCCTAAAGGCATTGCGATGATAGAACAGATCAAAAAAGAGCTCAAAAAGGCAATCGTAGGACAAGAGGAGATGATCGACTCCTTGCTCATAGCCCTCCTAGCTCAAGGGCACGTACTCCTAGAAGGGATGCCAGGACTAGCCAAGACCACCACTGTCAAGATCTTGGCCATGACGCTTGGCGTAGAGTTTAAAAGGATTCAATTTACCCCGGATCTGCTTCCAAGCGATATCCTGGGCGCCTCCATTTTCAATCCCAAAACCAACGACTTCAAGATCAAAAAAGGACCGATTTTTACCAATCTCCTGCTAGCCGACGAGATCAACAGAGCTCCCGCAAAAGTCCAAAGCGCCCTCCTTGAGGCGATGCAAGAGCGTCAAGTAACCATATCGGATCAGACCCATCCCCTCCCATCGCCTTTTGTCGTCATGGCGACCCAAAATCCCATCGAGCAAGAGGGCACCTATCCCCTGCCCGAAGCCCAGCTTGATCGCTTCATGCTCAAAGTAGATCTTGGCTACAACAGCTTCGAACAAGAGCTAGAGATCCTCAACAAAAACGAAACGAACCAGGAGCCCGATATCCAACAGGTCGCAGCGGTAGAGGATCTGCTCCAAGCTAGCCAACAATCACAGCAGATCTTCGTCCACGACGCGCTCAAAAAATATATCGTCTCTTTGATAGTCGCCACTAGAGAGCATCCCGATCTCCTCTATGGCGCAAGCCCCAGAGGAGCGATCGACCTGCTTAGAGCCTCCAAGGCCAAGGCCTACATCCAAGGACAAGATCACGTCACACCAGATCATATCCTCCATCTCATCAAACCTGCCCTCCGCCATCGGGTCGTACCAAGCTATGAGGCCAGGGCAGATGGGAGGGGAAGTGATAAAATCTTAGAAGAGATCATCGAAAATCTGCCCATACCATGAAAAGCATCATCCTGCGCTCAAAAAAGAGGATACTCTCCTCCCGTCACGGACTTTTTCGATCTCAATCCCAAGAGGGGCTGGAGTTCGATGAGCTTGTGGAGTACGACTACCAAAGTGACGCCAAAAAGATCGACTGGCACAGCTTCGCACGTACGGGCAAACTCTACCAAAAACGCTTCGTCAACGAGCAGGCCCGCCAGATCCTCATAGCCCCTATTCTTACGGGCTCCTTGCTCTTTGGATATGAGAGACTTCTTAGCCACAAGGTTTTGGAAGTGGTCTCCTTGCTAAGCTTTTCTGCTCTTTTGGGCAAAGATCAACTCCATTTAGCTCCTATCATCGAAGACAGAGCCCATCTCTACCACCCCAAAAACTTCTTGGATCTTGAACAAAGACTCCAAGAGATCTCAAAAATCACTCTCCTTGGCAAAGCCTTTCGCTTCGATTGCGCCACCTTCTTCGCCTATCCAAAATCGATGATCATCTTTGTGGGGGATTTTCTCTATGAGCCAGATCTTGCTCTGCTAGCTACCAAGCACGACGTCGTCTGTATAGTCCTACGCCAATCCCTGATCCCTTTTTCGCAACCTCTTGAGATGGTTGACAATATTACCCTGCACAAAAGAGGTCTCACACTTGGTCACAAAGCGATCAGGCACTACACATCCAAACGCCAGGCCCACCACCAAACCCTTTTTCAAAAATGGCGCCAGGCGGGGATCGATTACACCGTCATCGAAGATGAGCCTATATTCCAAAAACTCCAGCTCTTTTTTGGGAGACGATGATGGATCTGTTCGCTCTGCCACCTTTTTATCACGAATGGCTCCTGCTAGCTCTCGTGATCACAGCTCTGGGCGCTCTTGTGCCCTTCTTGAAAAAAAGATCGACCAAAAGAAAAAAAGCTCCTACCGATATCTACGAGCTTAGCCTGGAGCTTCAAAAACGAGCCCCCCACGACCCAAAAGTCCTGGATCTGCTCAAGCGTCTAGCACCCTACAAATACCAAAAAGACAGCAAAGTCCCAAAAGCTCTTTATAAAGAGCTACTTAAGTACTACAAAAAAACGCAAAAAAAGCGTTATAATGGAATAAATCCACTCAAAAGGATGGGCCATGAAAAAGTTCGCTCTATTCTTGATTCTCTTCACCTCCCTTTTCGCAAGCGCCTATAGCGGCTTTATGAAACTTGAGCCCGGAGCCTGGGCAAAATATATCGTCCATACACCCCAAGGCCCTATGGAGATGATCAACAAATTCATCGGCACCACCACCTACAAAGGCAAAAAGGTCAATGTGATCGAAACGGTGATGCAGATGCAAAACATGCAGCATGTCATTCAGTATTGGAGCGCGAAGGGAAATGACGCTATGATCAAGAAGATCGTCTCCCAAACACCCCAGGGACTCTTCTGTATGGAAGAGGAGATGATAGGCTTTAGTGGTATGGGAGACTCCGCCACCTACCACACCAAAACGCCAAAAGAGTTCGATCCCAAAAAGCCCAATATCAAAATCATCACTCTGACTCTCAAAAATGGCAAAAAGATCAAGGCAGCCCTATTCAAAGAAAAAGATCAAGAGATCTACGTCAGCTCCGAAGTGCCCTTTGGTATCGTGCTGGTCAAGGAGAAGGGAAAGAAGGTGATGGAGCTGGTCGATTTTGGATACGGAGCCAAGCCGATCATCAGCCTAGAGATAGCAAAAAGCTGTGGAGGATTGCAGATACCACCCTTACCAAAATAACCTCATACAATCAGTTTCAATGCCTTGGCCAACTGAGCTGGAATCTCTATACAATACCCATCCAGGTAGCTCCTGGCCAGCATATCGATCCACTCTCTGGATGCTTTGAGATTTTTGATGAGGATGTAGTGCTTCCCCTCACGCTCTCGTATCTCATAGGAACCTATCTCCACTTCGATCGGCTCTTTTTCTCCGGCCAACATCAGCTCCATTTTGATTCTTTTGCTTTTGGAATCTATCTGTAGATTGAGCAACTGTCCATACTCCTTTATTTGAAGATTGAAAAAGCTCTTGAGGGTATAGGCGATCGTTTTATCTTTGAGTGAAATCATGTCCGCTCCTTCTTGCATATAGTATCAAAAAGAAGCGAAATGAGATCTAGATTCAAAGGAGATTTTCTACACCTTGAAAATCGTTGTAGATATTTCGAAGAATCTTCTCAAAGCCCTCAAATTTCTCCTTTTTTTCATCGAAAATCTCTTTGGAGTGAGGAAAATGGCGGCCAAGTTCGTCATAGACGGCGATCTTTTGATTGGCCGTCTCCTCGACCGCCTCCATAAAAGCGCCGAACTCTTCTTGATTGGTAATGGAGCGCAGGATATCTCTTAGCATCCTCTTTCGCTCTCGTACCTGTACGTCCTCTCCAATTAGAAGCCCGATCACCTTGATGTCGAGTCGGCTAAAGTAGACGCCGCAGTTTGCGGGAGCAAGCATATACTTTTGGATCGTCTCGATAAATCCAAGCTCCTCTCCCTCATCACACCCGATCTCACAGGCTTCTTCTTTGAAATCTTGCGCGCTTTTGAGCGCGTCGAACTCTTTTTTAAGATCATCAAAATTGATATCCATCACCCTATCCTTTTTGCAAGTGCTAAAAGCTTCCTATCGTCAATCGGCGTCACTTCATCGGCCGTAATGAACTTCATATCCCCATCTTTATAACTCATAAGCAGCACCCCCTCCAGCCCAAAGTGCTTCGCAGCCTCTTTTTGGTATTCGGGCATAAAGATAGTCACCTCCACTTTTGAGTGAGCCAAATTGGAAATGAAAAAATTAAAATCATCTTCATTGATGTTGATTCCTATCATCATGAGTCCTAGGTCGCCAATTTCGGAGTTGACGACGTTGATGAACTTTTTGCCAAAGACTTCTTTGCCAGCGACTGCTATGAGCTTTTTGCCGTGGATACTTTGCATCAGGCAGCCTCACTCAAAAAGTCTCGCACGATACCTTCTACCCCTATATCCTTGTCGATTGACTCAAAATGGATACCCCGGCCATTGGGCAATATGCGAAACTTTTCAAGCTCCTTTTTCGAAGCTTGGGCTATTTTTGGCGTATAGTCAAAGGGCAAAATCACTCTTTTGTAAGGATGAAGCGTGACTGCGATACCTTCATCCGTAATTTCGACTTCTTCGATCGAATATTTATACATCAAAGTACTCATCCCAGCTCCTTAAAAACTCATGACGATATTATTGAACAATCTCTACAATTTTACGCAACTCTTTTAAAGAGACGTTATAGCTTTCACGAATCTTCATAGTCTCTAAATCGATTGTAACAAAAATATCTCCCTTTTCGACATGAACATGTTTTGGTAGATGCTCATTGCTAAAGAAAAAGAAGCGAAATCCATCTACCTTTTTAAGCGTAGGCAAACTACTCTATCCCCCATAGACTCTTCGCCTCTTCCTCTTCGATCCGACACCTCGGACAGAGCATCTCCTCTTCGCCAAAATAGGTATACAAAGCCCCGCAATCCTCGCACCGCACCATCGAAAAAGCGGCCAAGACTTTTTGCTCCGGTTCGAAGAGCTCCTTGGTATCGAAGTACTGGCTTAGCTTGATGCTTTGCTTTTCGCACACGTCGTGACACAGATGACACCGCACGCAAAGCATCGCGTCGAACAAAATCTTATCGCCCCTTTTGGTGGTGCTAAGCGCCTCGGTGGGGCAGATGCGATAGCAGATAGAGCAGTTGTCGCAGGTATGATCGATCTCTTTATCGCTGACGAAGGTGAGATGCTCGTTTTCTAGATATTTATATTCTTGCGGCTTTGGAAAGCGCTTGAGCAGCATGAAAAGGAGCTTTCTCTTATTAGGTATCGTCTTATCCCGTATGGCTTTGGCTTCACTATCGCTAAGAGCGATGGAGGGATCTTCGAGCGCCTTCATCTCCTCATGGAGCTCCTCTTTGGCCCTCATCGCCCCTTGAAGGGTGAAAAGGTTGAAAAATTCCCGTCGATCGGGGGCGTTTTCTTTCATCTTTCTTAGCTCTTTTGCTTCGATCGTCTTTGCGCCGATAGCTCCAAGAACATAGTTGGCCTGGGCGATATTATGCTCGATGACGGGAAAGCAGCTCTCCTTGATCTCACACTCCGCACAATGGCCAATATCAAGCGTGATATCTTTCACAAGCCCCAAGGCGATGAGATACTCTACACTCAGCCCCGCCAAGCAGACGAAGTTGTAGCGGCATCCTATAATATCATCCTCACTTTTTAGAAGCTCGAAGACAAACTCCGTGACGTTCAATGAGCTAAGAGCCAGAGCCTCGGTAGGACACACCCCCACACACGCACCGCACTCGATGCACTCTTGCTGCCAGATAGCCACTCCACCCTCCTGGGTCTTGATGGCATCCTCAGGGCAGATAGCCTGGCACCGATCACACCCACTGAGCTTGGAGTAGTAGCGTACACACCTAGAGCCCTCTAGTTTGAGCATTTCGCCTCACTTAGGTACTCAAAATCCTCTAGCAAAAACTCCAATGCCACTTTCGCAGCGTCTTTATAAAATGGAGTCCTGGCCTGTTCAGCCACATTGATCAGATACATAGGAGCAAATTGTAGCAGATGATTTCGCAAAAACTCCCTTTGAGCCTTCATCAACTCCTCACAAGCCTCCTTATCTTTGGCCGCCATTGCTTTGTTATGAGCTTGGCTTAGCATCTGCATAAACTCCAACTCCACACCAATATGATCGGCGCTTAGTACTCTAGCTCTTTCATAATCGACCCTATAGCCAAAATCGTTGTAGATCTGAAGCACGGGATTTGCGCCGCCGCTCTCGATCATCCCATCTTCTCTGACATAAAAGCTCTCGTATGGGATGAGGTGCATCACGGCAATATCGGTAAAATCCACGTTTAAAAGTTCGTTAATAAGCTTGTAGCGGCTCCTTTTTTGGCGCTCCTCCCATGCGAAATAGTTTGGGAAGAGCTCTTGAGCGTTGGGGAGCTTTTCGATCTTTGCAAGAGTGTCTTGATCTAGCTCTTGTATGAAGATTCTAGAGACAAGCCCATACATAGCGGCTCTGGTGTGGTTGATATCCATCCCTCTCCTTTTTTATGATAATATAGCCAAAAGGGCCTTTAAATCCACTTGCAGGAGCGATATAATGAAACGTCTCATACTCTTTTTGGCTCTGGCACTCTTCGCCCATGAAGGTGAGAAGCTCTATAGCAAATATGGCTGCTACGGCTGTCACGGTATCGACGCCAAAGGAGGCAACGGCTTCCCGCCACTTGCCAACAAACCCAAAGGCTACCTCATCGATCGGCTGCAAAAGTATCGCTTGGGCACCATAACCTCCAATCGATCCGATATGATGAAACCCTACGCCAAAAACTTGAGCGACAAAGAGATCGAAACGATCGCAGACTATTTAGCCAACCTCAAAAGCAGCGATTCGAAATATTATGAAGAGTATGATCTGAGCGATGCGATGTAGCATAAGCCAAAGAGGCTTATGCGTGGTCGGTATCGTCGCCTTTGTACATCGGGTTGCGGTAGGCCTCTTCGCTTAGAGGTACTGCAGGCCGTGGCATGTGCATCGGTCGGCGATACTTGATCTTTTCATTGAGCGGTCTTGTGAGCTTGTCTCTCCAAGCCTGATAGGTCTTGAAGTTGTTTTCGTAGTTGACATAGACATCTCCATATTTGTCACCCGGTTTGGCCTTTTCGATAATGACCTTGTGATGCCAGGCGTGGTTCCCAGCAATCGGATCTGGATGTACAGGTGCTACGGCGTTTTGCCACGTACCGGTGAGTCCATCCCACCAGATGTTGTCGAGATCTTTGTTGATATCCTTGAACTGCCACGTCTCTGGGCGTTTCTT
>PUXX01000078.1 GCA_009659895.1 Campylobacterota bacterium | reverse complement strand
CTGGTTCTTTATTATACTGCTTTTTATCCTGGTCGTTTTGGCTCGTTTCACAAGAGTGTGGCTATTTTGGGGCTAGGGGGCAATATAGCCAATGTACCCAGACGTTTTAAAAAGGTGGCTTTGCAACTTTTGCGCCATCCTAAAGTCCGTCTCATCGCTTCTGCTCCAATTTTGAAAAATCCCCCCTTTGGGTATCTTGATCAGCCCCACTTCTACAATACCGTCATAGCTGTAGATACGACCCTCAGTCCCAAGGAGCTTTTACGCTTCGTTTTATATCTTGAGAGGCGTTACAAAAGGGTGCGCACCTTCAAAAACGCCCCAAGGAGTCTTGATATCGATATCATCTTTTATGCAGATCGGATTATCAACATCAAAGATCTTACCATCCCTCATCCCTTTTGGCACCAGAGGGAATCGGTTATAATTCCGTTGAGATTTTTGCTGGAGAAGTTATGAGAATCGTGACCATTACTAGTGGCAAAGGGGGTGTGGGCAAGAGTACTCTAGCGGCCAATATCGCCTATATGCTTTCAAAATTTGGCTACAAGGTGGCTCTCTTTGATGCCGATTTGGGTCTGGCCAACCAAGATATCCTTTTGAATGTCCAGCCAAAATACTCTTTGTATGATATCATCACCCAAAAGGTCTCTTTGGAGGATGCGCTTGTTCGTATCGAACAAAATCTCTATCTCATTCCGGGTGACCATCGGTATGAGGCTGCCGATATGGAGCCTCATCAGATACGTACCATCATCCAAAATCTTATAGAGGCTCTAGAGGGATTTGACTTTTTGCTCATCGATACGGGAGCGGGAATAGGGAGCAGTGTCCAAGAGCTCATCAAAGCTGCTACGGATGTGGTGGTGGTGACGTTGCCAGAACCCCCTGCTGTGATGGATGCCTATGTGACGCTCAAATATGCTCAGATGATCAATAAGCGCAGTGGTCTTGTGGTCAACGGCGCAAAAAATGAAAAAGAGGCAAAAAAGATATATAATAGACTTATAGAAGTTTTACGAGAATATGGGAAGTGTGATACGGAGTTTTTGGGTTATGTTCAAAGGAGTCCCGTGGTCACGGAGGCTACGAAAAAGAGACTCTTGATCTCAAAGGAGTTCGAATACTCCGGTGTCTCATCCCAGATAGCCAGTATTGCCAAGAGACTCATTGGCTCGCTCAAAAAGAGTGGCGAGCCTATCAAGGAGGAGCCAAGTTTGACGCTCTTTTTTAAAAGACTCTTGCACCAAATATAACGAGAGGTAGAAGATGGGCAAAAGAGTGGTTTTGGCGATGAGTGGTGGGGTCGATAGTAGTTTTACCGCCATGCTGCTGCAAAAGCAAGGATATGAGGTCGTGGGCGTGTATATGAAGTTTCATCCAAACGAGGCCTACCATGAGAAGAATATTGCCAACATCGAAAAGGTTGCGAAGCTTTTAGGAATCAAATACCATGTGATCGATCGGATGAAGGAGTTTGAGGAGCGTGTATATAAGCCTTTTGTGGATGGTTATATAGCGGGTCTGACGCCAAATCCTTGCGCTCTGTGCAATAGGGTGATGAAATTTAGCGAGCTTTTGGCTTTCGCCGATGAGCTAGAAATTGCTACGGTAGCTACCGGTCACTATGCCAAGACCGATGGGGATTTCATCTACGAAGCCAAGGACAAGAGCAAAGATCAAAGCTACTTTCTTTTCAATCTCAAAAAAGAGTTTTTGCCCCGTATTCTCTTTCCGCTGGGAGACTGGCTCAAAGAGGATCTAAAAAGTGAAGCGATGAAGATCCCCTTGCTTCGTTCCATCGCCGAGCAGAAGGAGTCGAGCGAGATCTGCTTCGTCGATACTAGCTACATCGATGTGCTCAAAGAGCATACCGATGTGGATATACCAGGTGAAGTGGTCGATAGCAGAGGCAGAGTCATAGGAGAGCATAAAGGCTATATGCACTACACCATTGGTAAGCGCAAAGGATTTCGCGTCTTTCGCGCCCACAAGCCCCACTACGTCCTGGCCATTGATCCCCAAAAAAATCGCCTCGTAGTAGGGACAAAAGATCAGCTGGCAAAAGATGAGGTGATCTTGAGAGGTCTTAATATGTTTGTCGATCAAGAGAAGCTAGAGTGTGAGGTAAAGATCCGCTACCGCACCCACAAGGTCCCGGCCCGCGTCACCATAGACGGGCCCGTGGCACAACTCAAGCTCCAAGAGCCGGTCTACGGCGTCGCCAAGGGGCAGGCGGCGGTCTTTTACGATGGTGAGAAGGTCTTGGGTGGAGGATGGATCGTTTAGGTATAATTACAAAAACTTTGAGGAGTGATAATGCGTGGTTATAAAGTCTTCAGTGGCACGGCTCATCCCGATTTCGCCCATGAGATGGTGCAGTATCTGGGCGTCCCCCTCTCTCAAGCGACGGTCAGTCGCTTCAGTGACGGTGAGATCAACGTCCAGATCCAAGAGTCGGTGCGAGGGCGGGATGTCTTTATCGTCCAGCCTACAGGGGCACCTGCCAACGACAATCTCATGGAGCTGCTCATTATGACCGACGCTCTGCGCCGCAGTAGTGCTGCTTCCATCACGGCGGTGGTGCCATATTTCGGCTACGCTAGACAAGATAGAAAAGCGGCCCCCCGTGTCCCTATCACCGCCAAGCTTGTGGCCAACATGATGGAAAAGGCGGGGATTACGAGAGTCATCACTATGGATCTGCACGCAGGGCAGATTCAGGGGTTTTTCGATATTCCGGTGGACAACCTCTATGGCTCTATCATTTTCAAAGAGTATGTCAAGAGCAAAAACCTCCCCAATCCTGTCGTGGCCAGTCCCGATATCGGCGGTGTGGCTAGGGCTAGGTACTTTGCCCAAAAGCTTGGCTATGATATGGTGATCGTCGATAAAAGAAGAGAAAAAGCGAATGAATCGGAGGTGATGAATATCATCGGTGACGTGGAGGGCAAGGATGTCATCATCGTAGACGATATGATCGATACCGCCGGAACCATCGTCAAAGCCGCCGCCGCCCTCAAAGAGAAGGGAGCCGCTTCGGTGATGGCGTGCTGTACCCATCCAGTCCTTAGCGGCCCGGCGTATGAGCGGATCGAAGAGGGTGAGCTGGACGAGCTTGTGGTGACCAATACGCTCCCTCTTCAAAAAGAGTCGCCCAAAATCAAGGTGCTCTCCGTGGCCAATCTCTTTGGAGAGGTAATAAGAAGAGTCTATTATAACGAGAGTGTCAACAGCCTCTTTCAGTAAAGGAAATCATGGAAAACATACGCAACTTCTCCATCATTGCCCATATCGATCACGGTAAGAGCACCTTGGCCGACAGGCTCATCCAAGAGTGCGGTGCGATTGAGGATCGCAAGATGAGCGATCAGGTGATGGATACGATGGATATCGAAAAGGAGCGGGGCATCACTATCAAAGCCCAGAGTGTACGCCTCACATACAAAAAAGATGGCAAAGAGTATATCCTCAATCTCATCGACACTCCCGGGCATGTGGACTTTAGCTACGAGGTGAGCAGATCGTTGGCTTCGAGCGAAGGGGCACTTTTGGTGGTGGACGCGAGCCAAGGGGTCGAGGCTCAAACGATAGCCAACGTCTATATCGCTTTGGAAAACGATCTTGAGCTCATCCCCGTCATCAACAAGATCGATCTGCCTGCCGCTGATCCTGATAGAGTCAAGGAGGATATCGAAAATACCATAGGGCTTGACTGCACCGACGCAATCGAAGTGAGCGCAAAGACGGGGCAGGGCATCAAAGAGCTGCTTGATGCCATCATCGAGCGTATCCCTTCACCCAAAGGTGATCCCAAGGCGCCGCCAAAGGCGCTTATCTATGATAGCTGGTTCGATAGCTATCTAGGAGCACTAGCTTTGGTGCGGGTCTTTGACGGAGAGATCAAGAAGGGCCAAGAGGTACTTGTGATGGGCACCGGCAAAAAGCACGAGGTGCTCGATCTGATGTATCCCCATCCAATCAGCCCCAAAAAGACCGACGTCATCAAGACCGGTGAGATCGGCATCGTGGTGATGGGGCTCAAAAATATCGGCGACGTACAAGTAGGTGATACCATTACTGATGCCAAAAACCCAACACCTGAGCCTATCGAAGGATTTGAAGAGGCCAAGCCTTTCGTCTTCGCCGGACTCTATCCCATCGATACGGACAAGTTTGAAGATCTAAGAGAAGCCCTCGACAAACTCAAGCTCAACGATGCAGCCATCCAATTTGAGCCAGAAACCAGTGCTGCTTTGGGATTTGGCTTTCGCGTGGGGTTTTTGGGGCTTTTGCATATGGAGGTGGTCAAGGAGCGGCTGGAGCGCGAATTTGGTCTGGACTTGATCGCCACCGCTCCTACGGTCACATATCGAGTCAAAAAGAGCGATGGGAGTGAGATCGAGATCCAAAATCCAAGCGAGCTTCCGCCGCCCCAGGAGATCGAAAAGATCTATGAGCCATACGTCAAGGCTACCATCATCACTCCGACGGAGTTTTTGGGCAACGTGCTCAATCTCCTTAGCGAAAAAAGGGGAGTGCAGCTCAAGATGGACTATATCACAGAAGATCGGGTGATGCTCGAATATGAGATACCGATGAACGAGATCGTCATGGACTTTTACGACAAGCTCAAAACCGTCACCAAAGGGTATGCCAGCTTCGACTACGAGCCTAGTGGCTACAAAGAGGGCGATCTGGTCAAGCTCGACATCCGAGTGGCCGGAGAAGTGGTGGACGCGCTCTCTATCATCGTACCTCGAGACAAGGCCCAGTATAAAGGAAGAGAGCTTGTCAAGAAGATGAAAGAGCTTGTGCCAAGACAGCTCTTTGAGGTGGCGATACAGGCCAGTATCGGCAACAAGATCATCGCCAGAGAAACAGTGAGCGCTATGCGTAAAAACGTCACTGCCAAGTGCTACGGAGGTGATATTACCAGAAAGCGAAAACTCCTAGAAAAACAGAAGGCTGGAAAGAAACGAATGAAGGCGATCGGAAAGGTTCATCTGCCCCAAGAGGCCTTTTTGAGTGTCTTAAAGATTGACTGATGAGAGCGCTCTTTGTAGCTTTGGCTCTGCTCTTAGCGGGGTGTGGCTATAAGAGCATCACTCTTCACCTGCCAAGATCTGATGATGCACAACATATCACTATCATACAACCCCTAGAGCCTGTAATAGGCTCGATAGGCGATGAGGCGCAGATCAAACTGGCCCATGATATTGGAAGCTATCTGCGCTCCAAACTCTCAAAGAGACTTCAAAACTACCATACCACCATCAAAATTGAAAGAGTCTATCTCTATCTAGATCCTCACAAAAATCACAACAATCTCTATGGAGAGGTGATCGTTGGAGTGGAGATTGAGAAGCCAGGCCGTTTTATCCAAAAGAGGATTGCTATTAAAGGAGTCGATACAGCAAAGGGCATAGGGTATGAAAAAAGGATCGAAGCCTTCTTGATCCGACTGCTAGATGAGGTGGCAAGAGAGATAGAGGAGCTCATATGAGGTGTCTTCTATGCTGGAGGTTCTCTTGGTCTCATATATGCAAGGAGTGTCGTAGGAGCTATCTTCGACCCAAGATACGTACACGGAAATTAGAGAGTGGTTTTGAGGTGGTGAGCTTTTATGGATATAAAGAGATCGAAGATCTTCTTTTGAGTAAGTATCACTATATCGGAGCAAAGATCTATGCAATATTGGCCAAGGAGGCTCTGCGTCCTTTTGCACGAGCTCTTGAACTTTGGGCTTGGGTGATTCCTATTGATGACAGAGTCGATCCATACTACTCCCACACTGCCATTTTGGCTAAGGGGATGGCTACAAAGACTCTACGACCAAAGTATGGCCAACTCAGGGCAAAGAATAGAGTACGATATAGCGGTATGTCGTTGGAGTTTCGCAAATCCCATCCAAGAGATTTTGTCTATAAAGGTCGAAGTGGAGATCTGATTTTGGTGGATGATATCATCACTACCGGACTCACGATCCAAGAGGCTGTAAAAGCGGCTCAAACAAGAGGGGCCAATCCCCTCTTTGGCGTGGTATTAGCCGACGCTAGGTACTAAGGCCTAGGATATAGTAGGTCTGTTTGTCTTGGACTTTTTGAAGTCGGACTTTATATTTGTTGGCCCACCTGTTCATCTCCTCCAGAGCCTGCTCCAAAGCGCTAGGATCTTTTGGATCAAGTTTGATCTTAAAATATGGTTGTGAGCTAGAAATCGCTACAAAACCGCCATAGTTTTTGAGGTGATCATGAAGAGCTAGAATATGTCTTTTGATCTGGTCGAAGCCTGGTGTTTTCTCCTGGATGATGCGAAGTTGGTGAAGATTTGCTTCGTCGCTATTGTAGCCAAGCTGGGTGAGTAGTCCTTCATCGCTAATGTGCATATACACTCCTTTCGTAGATTTGCATTCTTCGTCGAATCTCTTCCAAAGCCAGAAGAGCTAGCGGATCTGTGTGATGCCTTTTCGTGGCAAGCCATAAAAGATCTTCACCATCTACAAAGTAGATTGGAGTTTGGTTATATTTGCCTTTTGGGGTAGTGATATATTTAAATGTACTTTTGTCGTATCGATCATGAGTGAAGGCTTCTAAAAATATGTGATACATGATGTCTAGCTTGTGCTGAGGGATCTCTATGAAATGTTTGGTGAAGCGTTTGAATTTTTTTTCTTGTGCATCTTGTGTTTTAGAAGGTATTGCGTATCGTTTCTCTTTATAGTAGTCTTTGTGCCAGGCTAGGATATAGCACTTTTCGTTGGTCGAGGATTGGATAGAGAGCTTGATCTGCTTTTTTTCGATCTTTCTCTCAAACTGTCCTAGACTAGAAAAGCCAAAACTTCCACATTCGGGGTAGTATTCAAATCTTTTCTCAAAATCGAATAAAAAACTCTTTTGCGTGGGACGATGAACAATACGACCATCGTCATAGTAATTTTCTATGGGGTTGGTTTGCATATAGACTTCGCCACCCAGCTTTTTGGCTATGTTGTTAAAGGCCTTGGTGAGATTGTCGAGCGCTTTATTATGCTCACTATATCTAGTTGGGTAATACATCCTATTTGGACCAGTTTTTTTCATATTAAATTCTAGCATATTCTTGGATAGTATTTTGCTAAAAATAAAATAGGACATCGTTGAGATATGAGATGTGAAGATGTGATGGTAGATTCTATTTAATTAATGAGGTATTATATGATTGTCCAGAAACTACAAATGAAGAAGAACAAAGTGGCTCCGGATGCAGGATTCGAACCTGCGACCAACCGGTTAACAGCCGGTTGCTCTACCACTGAGCTAATCCGGAATATCGATGTTTAGGAGCTTGTCGCTCAATTTGTGAGTAGAATTATAGATAAAAAATTTTTCTTTGTCAAGAGGAATAAGAGGGGAAGACCCTCTTATTTTATTGAAGAGGCAAAATAGGCCACCTTTGCTGCCAGAGCCAAAGGGGTAGATCTTTGATCTCCTCATAGACAGGTGTGCTTGGTTTTTTGGTAGTATCTTTTTGCACTTCTGGCAAAGTGATTTCGACACAACCTGCATTGGCGTTATCTCTATAGTCCACATCTCCACCACTACTGTAGTCTCTATCCTCATCTCCTAGGTTGATATCGTTTGGTACTAAACTATTGGTGATATTGAGAGGCAATCCTATCTCTTTCCATTCACTCAAGACCTTATCAAAGGCATCATCCAATCCATCCCCGTCACTATCACTTCCACTAAGGGTATTGGCTGGGTTACCGTTTTCGACAATATCTGGTTTACCATCATTATCACTATCACTATCTAGATAGTCTGGGGTACCATCACCATCGGTATCGACTGGATGGATCGGTGTGCCACCATTATCTGGATCATAAGCGTCATCTAGTCCATCTCCATCACTATCGTCTCCTGTTGGCGGAGTGTAGCCATGGGTTGGTTGAGCTTCGATATTGTCTACGATACCGTCATTATCACTATCGATATCTAGTGTATTAGGTTTACCATCTCCATCGGTATCTGGATTAGGTAGTGGTGTGCCCCCCTGATCTGGGTCTACATTGTCACTGAGTCCATCCCCGTCACTGTCACTGAAGCCATCGATGATCCCATCACCATCAC
>PUXX01000035.1 GCA_009659895.1 Campylobacterota bacterium | reverse complement strand
CTCCAAGCGCTCAATGGTTGGGCTGATGTTTTCTTGAAGACACCAGATCAAGGTCTTGAGGATTTGACATTGAAAGTGGCTTATAACGCTGGTGAATATGGCAAGCTTTTAGGGGTTTATCATAAATTTAGCAGTGATGCTGGCAGCTATGATTATGGTACGGAGCTAGATCTGGCTTATAAATATAAAATCACTAAAGGTTTAGGCCTTTTGCTCAAAGGAGCTTTCTACAAAGGTGATGACAAAGTTCCAGGATCGCCAAATGCAATTTTGGCCAATGCTCTTGATGTGACCAAGTACTGGATCCAGCTAGACTATAAGTTTAGTGGAGAGCTTTAATCTTCTCTTCCCCCTCGGGGGATAGAGAGCAGCGCAAATTCGCCTTTTTCATTCTTACTCCTTCTTTGCGCTGCTCTCTATTCAAAAAATGATCGAAGCCCCTCTTTATTGACCACCATATATCGATTTCCACTTTTTTCTAAAAGATTGAGTTTTTTGAGTTTTGAGATGATTCGAGAGAGTGTCTCTGGAGTGATATTGAGTAGTTGGGCGATTTCGTTTTTTTTGAGTTCTTGAAACTCCCTTTCATGCTCATAGATGAATTTCGCCACTCTTGCGGTGGAGCTAAGCACAATATCATTGGTGATAACATGCTCTAGATAACGAATTTTGTTGGTAAGTGATTTGATGATGGTAAAGGATATGTCGGGATTTCGTAAAAACTCCTTTTCAAATATCTCATAGTCGATATGAATGAGCTCTCCATCGGTCAAAAACTCCCCCGTTGCTGGATAAGGCATGTTTTCGAAATTGGCAATTTCAGCTATGAGGCTATGGGGATAGAAGATATGCAGGACGATTCTGTTGCCTTTGTGGTCTGTTTTGAAGATCTGAAGTATCCCCTTTGTCAACAAAATGAGATCCTGAGGTCTGTCTCCTTCGTAAAAGACCACGCTCCCCTTTTTATACTCTTTGAGAGTGGAGATCTCTTTTAGACGTTGGAGCTGTTCGGTGCTTAGATTGTCAAAAAGATAAAATTTCTTCAGCTTTTCCATCTCTCTATCTTCTCAAAAATTGATTTAGATCAAGATTATATAGCTTAATTAGTTAAATGAAGCTAAATCGATGTGGCAAAAAAGTGACATTTGACCAATGTCAAAGCATTCACATTGAAATGTATATAAAATAATTTTGTAACTTAGAAATTAAGGAGGGAGAGATGGAATACTACATGCAAGACATTCCTCACCAAGATTTTCTACCAATCTTTGTAGTGTCGGCTATGGTGATTATCTTTGGGATGATGTATGCCGGCTTCTTTACCATCGTGAAGCTAAGATTGGTAAAAAATTGGGTGATGATTCTTGCCTATCTCTCCTGGCTGGCGTTGGTAGGATGTATGTACTACCTTGGGGAGTTGCTACGGGTGGAGCCATATACGCAAAAGGTGCTCATTGGCGCTATGGTGGGATATCTCATATTTCCCCATATCGTCTATTTCTTGCTGGAGAAGGTGCACAACAGGTATGAGCACTCAGAGCCCGAACTTAAAACCTAAAAGGAGGCAAAATGGACAAGAAGCCATCAGTATGGACCAGTAATCGCTTTTGGCGTAGGTCTGCGACGTGGGTGACAGGAGTATCGGCAGTCTTGCTGATCTTGTTGACATTTGACACTATGGCCCAAATGAAGATGGGTACGGAAGAGGATATCAAAAACAAAATCGATCGACGTATCCCATCTCCAGTAGTCATCAATTACAAAATCGACTACCAGCTCAACAGACGAAGGGGCCATGAAGTACCAATCATTGGTGGTATGGACGCCAATGGTAAAAGCAAATATGAAGAAAAAGAGAAGTTCTTTGGTCGTGATGACTGGAGTGAAGAGGAGGCTAGAGCTTTGATCCATAAAGGAAAGCTCACTATCCAGGCCAAAAACTGCATGGATTGTCATACACTTCTGGGTAACGGCGCCTACTATGCTCCAGATCTGACAAAAGCGTGGCTTGATCCTACATGGGATACGCTTGCTCCTGCATACAACGGCAAAGAGTATGCTATCAAGGAGTTTTTGAAAAATCCTCCGGCGATGGCGATGCATGAGAGAAAGATGCCAAATCTTGGCATTACCGATGAAGAGGCAAAAGCTGTGGTGGCATATTTGAAGTTTATGTCTGCTATTGATACCAACGGTTTCCCAAGAAACTTCGGCAAGATCAAAGGAGCGGTAGATGCAAGGAAATAGACTATACGAAGGGCAGAAGTTAGCGCTCAAATACTTCACGGTGGCGATCGTTCTCTTTGGTGCCCAGTTGCTTTTTGGGCTCTTTGCGGCGATCCAGTTTTTGTATCCTGACTTTTTGTTTGGGATTTTGGACTTTTCCATCAATAGGATGCTCCATATCAACGCCCTGGTCGTCTGGCTGCTCTACGCCATGATCGGTGCGGTCTACTGGCTCTTGCCAGATGAAGCGGGAGTGGAGGTTGTCGGTGTCAAACTAGGAGAGATAGCCTTCTATATTCTCACGGCAGCAGTTGCGGTGGTAGTGCTTGTTTATCTATTTATTCAAGTTGGACCTGGAGAAGAGAGTACGATCTGGTTCATCACCGAAGGTCGTGAATATATCGAAGCACCAAGATGGGCCGATATCGGTATTGTCGCAGTGGTACTAGTTTTTCTCTACAACGTCTATGCGACCGTTATGAAAGGGCGCCATACCGGTATCTTGGTCGTCTTGATGGCGGACCTCATTGCTTTGGCGGGCCTCTATTTGGCGGGAATGTTCTATACTGACAACATCTCTGTCGATCAGTTTTGGTGGTGGTGGGTCGTCCACCTCTGGGTTGAGGCGACATGGGAAGTCTACGTCGCTGCGGTAGGTGGTTATATCCTCATCAAGACCCTCAACGCCAACAGAAAAGTGGTGGAGATGTGGCTCTGGATCGAAGTGGCCATGATGTTTGGATCTGGTATCTTGGGACTTGGCCACCACTACTTTTGGATCGGTACACCAGAGTATTGGTGGGAGATTGGTGCGCTCTTTAGTGCTCTTGAGCCTGTTCCGCTCGTAGGTCTTTTCGTCCATGTCCTCTATGACTGGGGGAAAGAGACAGGAAAAGGTAACACTATCAAAAATGTTCCGGCATTCGCATGGCTTACTGTTGAGACATTTGGAAACTTCTTGGGTGCTGGTGTTTGGGGATTTATGCACACACTTCCTCAAATCAACCTCTATACCCACGGGACCCAGTGGCCAGCGGCTCATGGGCACTTGGCATTTTACGGAGCCTATGTGGCTATCATGATCTCTGCTATCTATATTGCTGTACAGGGCAAAGCCGGACTCAAAGAGCTCAAGATGACAAAAGCTGGATGGTGGGCGATTTCGCTCATTACAGTCGGAGTCCTTTTGATGACTGTGGCGTTGACAATCTCCGCCTATGTTCAGACAATGGTTGAGCGGGGTATGTATGGAGCTACTTGGGAAGGATACTTCGTAGCGCAGGCCAACACATGGTTCGTTCAAGGTATTGGTTGGCGACTAGTGACTGGATTGATGGTCTTGGTAGGTTATGGATTTTTGGTCTATGACCTGCTTACTTGCGACAAAAAACAACCAGCAGAGGTCTATGAGGCATCCAAGGAGGCAGCGGCAGCGGCGTAAGACGCCCCTGCCATAAGCTTAGTTTAACAAACTAATCAGTAAAATTTATGATGTAAAGGAGAGGTGATGATTATCGAGCCATGTACCGATGTGGTATGCAGTATCTGGTCCATTCTCAATCAAGGGCCGATGACGTTGACGATCTTTTTGCATACGCTCATCGTCTTGCCTATGGTTTGGATCTACTTCGACGAGAAGAAGAGGCTGGAGCGAGGTGATATCCCTGATGAATAGGGATATCCTGAGATTGGGGAAGGGGACAAATCCTAATCTCAAAAAGGAGTCAAAATGAAGATGAAGATCGGAATCAGCGCCATTGTTGCGATGGGACTTATGAGTGGGCTAGCAGCTTCTGACGATATCAAGCTCAGCCCTGAAGAGATGAAAAAGGCGACTCAGATCTACTTCGATCGATGTGCCGGTTGTCACGGGATGCTAAGAAAAGGGGCTCTAGGTCCTGATTTGCTTCCTAAAAAGACCAGGGCAATGGGTACAGAGACGCTAGAGTATATCATCTACAACGGGACTCCAGGAGGTATGCCAGACTGGGGGGCTAGTGGTGAGCTGACCAAAGAAGAGACCAAGCTCATGGCGAAGTTTATCCAGCTAGATCCTGTTAATCCACCAGAGAAATCTCTGGCTGATATGAAAGCAAGCTGGAAGGTACTTGTTCCACCCGAGCAGCGACCTACCAAGCCACAGACTACCAGAAACTGGGAGAACTATTTTGGCGTCGTTTTGCGAGATGTGGGTAAGGTAGCTATAGTAGATGGCGATACCAAAGAGCTTGTGAGTATCGTGCCTTCGGGATTTGCGACCCATATCCTTCGAACATCCAAGTCTGGGCGATATATGTATGCTATTGGACGGGATGGAAAGGCTTCTGTTATAGATCTTTGGATGACCAAGCCACAAAACGTAGCTGAGATCCGTGTCTGTAACGACGCGCGAAGTATCGATACATCCAAAGCGAAAGGCTATGAAGATGAGTATGCGGTTGTGGGATGTTACTGGCCGCCTTCTATCGTAACGCTCAAAGGAGACACCCTAGAGCCGATCCAGATCGTCTCTACAGCTAGCTATACCTATGATACAGGTGAGTTCACAAGAGAAGCACGTGTCGCTTCTATCGTGGCCAACCACCACAAACCTGAGTGGGTTATCAACGTCAAAGAGACTGGTCAAGTATGGCTCTACAACTATGCAGATCCAAGAAACCCGATTGTCCATATGCTCATGGCTGAGCGATATCTCCATGATGGTGGCTGGGATTTGACCAAGCGATATTTCCTCGTAGCGGCAAACGCTAGGGACAAAGTGGTGGCCGTCGATACGAAAGAGGGTGAAGTGGCAGCTATTATTCCAAGTGGTGGTACCAAACCACACCCAGGACGTGGAGCGAACATCAACCATCCAAAATATGGTCCACTATGGGCGACAGGACATATTGGATCCAATGATATCAGCTTCATCGGAACCGATCCTACATACCATCCACAGTATGCATGGCGAGTGGTCAAGAAGATCAGCCTTCCTGGAGATGGTGGTGGTAACCTCTTCATCAAAACCCATCCGGCATGTAAATATATCATCGCCGATCGTCCGGTCAACCCAGATCGAAAGCTTCAAACGAAGCTCTATGTGATCGACAAAAACAAGCTTGAGGTGGTCAAAACCATTAAGATTCCTAAAAAATATGTCAAAGAGCGAACCGTCGAAGTCAATGGCAAAAAAGTCAAAGTTAAGCCAAGAGGACCGGTCCATATTGAGTTTAACAAAGATGGTGATGAATTTTGGGTAAGTGTATGGGGGAACAAACTCCTTCCATCTGCTATCCTTGTCTATGACAGTGATACGCTCAAGCTCAAAAAAGCGATCGAAGGCGACTGGGTACGAACTCCGACCGGAAAATTCAACGTCTTCAATACCAAGTACGACATCTATTAAGAAGCGAGGGGCGATCAGCCCCCGCTTAACTTATCTATAGTAGAATATGCGAAGAGTAAGAAGTGCCAAGGTGCTTGGTAGTTCTTGCTCCTCGAAGTAGGAGTCTATATGAAAAAGCTAGTTTTTTTCCTTTTTTCTCTCTCTTTGTTCGCTGCCTCGCATCTCATTCATGAGCTTGAAGCTACGGGAGTGCAAAAAAGTGGCTATAATCTTTACTATAAATACTGCTCCATGTGTCACGGCAAACAGCGAGAAGGTATCTCCGCACCGCCTCTTTTGCCAACTTTCATAAAAAAGCTAAGCGACGATCGGCTCAAAAGTATCATCAAACACTCCTTGCCTCAGACGTTGATGCCAAAATTCGACTATCTCAAAGATGAAGAGATCGATCTCATCGTCCGATACCTTCGTACCCCAGCCAAAGATATCAAATGGAGCGAGGAGGATATCCTCAAAAGTCGGATCGATTTCAATACGACCAAAAAAAATCTTGGTATCACCGACATCGACAACGTCACGCTCGTAGTGGAGCGAGGAGCCGACTGGGTCTGGGTGATGGAGAACGAAAAGGTGCTCGATAGGTTCGGTTTCAAAAACGTCCACGGGGGTTTGAAGTATACCCTTGATGGCAAAAATTTCTACATCCCTACGCGTGATGGCTGGGTCGGGCACTACTCCTTGCAAAACGGACGGCTTGAGAGCAAGATTCGAGCTTGCGTCAATCTGCGCAATATCTCCCTAAGCAGAGATGGGAAGTATCTCTTTGCCACCTGCCTTTTGCCTCAGATGGTGGTGGTTTTCGATCGAGCTACTTTGCAGCCGGTCAAGATCGAAAAGGTAGATGGCAAAATCAGCGCTTTGTATGAGCTCTATAGTCAGGATGAGGCGATCTTTACCTTTCGAGATCGCCCAAAGCTCGTCAAGGTCGATACCAAAAGCTTGGAATTTCACTCTTACGATCTTGACAAGCCCATCGAAGACTTCTTCATCGATCCCTTCGAAGAGTTCATTATCGGTACAACAAGGCGGGGGAAGGAGCTAAGAGTCTACGATATCAAAAGCCTCAAAGAGGTCTTCATGGCTCCAATTGAAGGAATGCCCCACCTCTTTAGTGCTACTTACTGGTATAGAGAGGGCAAATTCTACTTCGCCACTCCTCACCTTCGCAAACCCTACATCACCATATGGCAGCTCTATGATTGGAAGCTTGTCAAAAAGATCGATGTGGGGGGTGACGGCTTTTTCGTCAAGACCCACCCCCAAAGCCGCTATCTATGGGTCGATAACGGCAGTGACGAGCTGGTCTTGGTGGACAAGGAGCGCTACAGCTTACAAAAGCGTATCCCAAGAAAGGGCAAGCGCTACATCCATACCGAGTTTAGCGGTGACGGGAAATATGCCTATCTTAGTATCTACGAGCCGGACGGTGATCTGCTGGTATGGCAGACCGACACTTTCAAAGAGCTCGAAGACTACCCGGCCAACGTCCCCGTGGGCAAATACAACTTCATCAACAAAAACCGCATCTTCTACCCAAGACTCTTTGGGCTTTCTATTTTTAAGGAGAAGTGCTGGGGATGCCATCATCAAACGGCGATGGCGTTTGGGCCCCCTTGGAGCCAGATAGCCAAGAAAAGGGACGAGAGTCAGATCGTAGCCCAGATACTCGATCCTGAGCATACCTACAAACATCTTGGCTACAAGCGAAACGCTATGCCCTCTTTCAAGCTCTCGCCAAGGGAGCTTAGAAGCATCGTGGACTATATCATGAGTTTTAAGGATAAGTAGTGTTTCGACTCAGCAACCTCATAAGAAGCTCCCTTGAAGATAGGCCCCAAAGAGAGCTAAGTGGCGCCATCGCCATCTGGAACTTCACCAATCGCTGCAATCTTAGCTGCTTACACTGCTACTCCAAAGCGGGGCTCGATGCTACTGATACGCTTACAACCGAAAAGATTTTTGAGACGATTGAGTCGATGAAGAGGGCCGGCGTGAAGTTCATCATCTTTAGCGGTGGCGAGCCCTTGACGCGCAAAGATATCTTCGATATCGCCGCAAAATGCAAAGATGAAGGGATCATGACCTACCTCTCCACCAACGGGCTTTACATCAACCCCGGCAATGTCCAAAGAATCATCGACACCTTTGGCTATATCGGTATCAGTATCGACGGGGACGAAAAGACCCACGACTACTTTCGAGGGCTTGCGGGCTCCTATAACAAAAGCCTCCAGGCTATCGATCTTATCCACGAAGCCGGAGGCAAAGTGGGGATTCGCTTTACGATCACCAAAGAGACCCAACAGAGTCTGCCCCATATCTTCAATCTTGCCGAAGAAAAAGGGATCGACAAGGTCTATATCTCCCATCTGGTCTATAGCGGCCGGGGGCTTGATAATTTGAAGATGGATTTGAGTAAGAGCGAGCGTAAAGAAGCAGTGGAGTATATTTTGGATAAAGCCTTTGAGTATTACGACAAAGGGATCGACATCGATATCGTCACGGGCAATATGGAGATGGACGCTATCATGCTCTTGGAGCGCTTCGAGCGAGATTTTCCTGATAAAAAGGCGAAGCTATTGGCAAGGCTTTTGAAGTGGGGCGGTAATAGTGCTGGGAGGAATCTCGTCAATATCGATAGCGAAGGCAACGTCAAACCCGATCCCTTCTTCCCCGTCACTCTTGGCAATATCCATGAGCGTCCATTCGAGGATATCTGGCAAGATGAAGAGAATGAGACTCTAAAGCGACTGCGAGAGTTTCCAAGAGAGCTTAAAGGCAAGTGCGAGGGGTGTGCGTGGCTTAGTATCTGTAATGGTGGAAGCCGCCCAAGGGCTTGGGCGATTTACGGGGATCTGTGGGCGGAAGATCCAAGCTGCTATATAGGAGATGAGGTATGAGAAAGTTTCTTTTGGCTCTTTTAGTTGTCGTTTCGCTCTTTGCGAAAGAGAAGCTCTTTGTCGTGGAGCGAGAAAATAGCGCTTTGGCGGTGATCGAAGATCATAAGCTCAAAAACGAGATCAAAGATATGCGCAACTGCAACCATGCGGTGGTGAAATTTATCGAGAATGATGGCTATATGATCACAAGGGACGGGTATCTGATCAAGTTCGATCCTATCAAAGAAAAAAAGCTCAAAGAGGTAAGGGCCAGTAAAAGTGCTATTGGCTTTACTCTTGATAAAGATTTCGTAGCGGTGGCCAACTACGCCAACAAGACCGTAGAGATTTTCGATCGCAACCTCACAAAACTTCAAACCATCGATACCGGTTCGCGCAATGTCGGCATCAAGACCTACAAGGACTACCTTGTCTTCTCCGCTATGGATAGTGATGAGATATGGGTGATGAAGAAGGTTGTAAAAAAAGTGCCCCTCAAATGCCTCTCGCCTGATGGCAAACCGATGTATGAAGAGCAGGTGCGATTCGAGAAGGTCAAGATCATCGAAGATGCTGGGCAGATGCCCTTCGATGCGATGATCAACGACAACCTCTACGTCGTGGGATTTTTCAACTCCCCCTTCGTCGGCGTGCTCAATCTCGATACCTTCGAATATAAACAAGTTCCTTTGAAGCTTGAAAAAAGAACGATGGTGCTCAAAGTTCCCCACTTTGGTTTTTGGTCTATTATGAAAGATAAGTTCTTTATCCCGGCGGTGGGGGACAACAAGGTCTTTGTCTTCGATCGCAACTTCAACTTCATCAAGGCTATCGAAGTGGAGGGCAATCCGGTCTTTACCTCTTTGAGCCCTGATCGAAAGTATCTGGCTGTCACCTTTAGCGGCAAAAAGTTTCCTATCATCCAGATCGTCGATACCTCCGACCTCAAAGTGATTAAACGCTTCGACTTTGGAGGGATGGTATTGCATGTAAGATGGAGCAAGGAAGAGCCACTGCTCTATGTCTCTGACAACGGCGATAGCGAGGTGATAGGGCTCGATACGAGAAGCTGGAAGGAGCTCTTTACCATCCCGGTGCCAAAACCTTCGGGGCTTTTCATTTTTGATATGAAACAAGGAAAAGAGATTTCGAAAGAGTTATAATTTTCATAATTTGATTTGAAGAGCCTCTATTTTGAACAAAGGATAGGAATGGGCAAGGTCTATCTAACGGGCGCCGGCCCCGGAGATATCGAGCTACTCACATTAAAAGCCGCCAGAGTCATAGGCGAAGCGGACGTCATCATCTACGATCGCCTAGCCAACCCTCAGATCTTGAAGATGGCGAAGAGCGGATGTGAATTTCTCTATGTAGGCAAAGAGGATGGCAAACATATCCTCCCCCAAGATCAGATCAACGAAGTGATCTACCAAAGCGCTTTGAAGTATGACGTGGTCGTGCGCCTCAAAGGGGGCGATCCCTTCGTCTTTGGCCGAGGAGGAGAAGAGGGGGCCTATCTGCATGAGAGGGGGATTGAATTTGAAGTGATTCCGGGCATTACATCCTCCATCAGCGTCCCGGCCTACGCCGGTATACCGGTGACCCATAGAGGTGTGAGCGTGAGCTTTCGCGTCGTCACAGGCCACGAAGCGCCCAACAAGGAGGCGAGCCAGATCCCTTGGGAAAATTTCAAGACCGATGATACCATCGTCTTTTTGATGGGACTGCACAACCTCGATCAAATCGCCAAAAAGCTCATCGAGATCGGCAAGCCCAAAGACTTTCCCGTCGCCGTCATCTCCAGAGGGACCACGCCCGAGCAGCAGACTGTCGTTGGGACACTGGAAGATATCTACGAAAAGGCCAAGGATCTTCCCACTCCCGCACTCATCGTCGTGGGCAAAGTGGTGCTTTTGCGAGAGCAGCTCAACTGGTTTGAAAAAGAGACCTGCTTGGCCTAAAGAATTAATCTATCGGATTAAGAAAATACTTTTTTCGCCATGTGGCGCAGATGCCACGAAATTGCCACAACCCACGAAAACACCGCGATCACTGCGAAATGTCACAAAATTGTCACTTTTCTTAAAACATTACCGGTTTTATTATGAGAATCATAAATAATCGTAAAAAAAACTCGAAGATCCTTAACTCTTTAAGTTTATGGTAAGCAAATTAAAATTATAATTTTTCTAACGCTCATTTAATAAAGGAGGAGAAATGAAGCGAAGTTTACAAAAACTCTTGAGCATTGCTGCAGCCGTAGGGTTGGTGGCGAGCGCGGGGGTGGCCGAGAGTGAGCTCGAAAAAATCATGAAAGAGAGAGGCCTCACTCAAGACGACATCCTAGCAGCTGCCAAGACCTATACGCCCTCAGGCGGTCGGGACAAATATATCGTCTTTAGTTCCGGTGGGCAGTCTGGACAGGTGATGGTCTATGGTGTGCCTTCGATGAGGATCTTGAAGTTCATCGGTGTCTTCACGCCCGAGCCTTGGCAAGGGTGGGGATACGATGATGATACCAAAAAGGTCTTAGAGCAAGGGTATTGGTTTGGTAAACCTATCACTTGGGGAGATACCCACCACCCAGCTATCAGTGAGACCGATGGGAAGTACGACGGTAAATGGCTTGCCATCAACGACAAGGCGAACCCAAGAATCGCCATCATCGATCTCAAAGACTTCGTCACCAAGCAGATCGTCGTCAACCCGGTATTCAAGTCCGATCACGGGGGAGCTTTCTTTACGCCAAACAGTGAGTATATCCTCGAAGCGTGCCAGTATGGCGCTCCCTATGATCTTGAATACCATCCGATGGAGGAGTATGCCGACGTCTATCGCGGTGGTGTGACCTGCTGGAAGTTTGATCACGAAAACGGACGGATCATTCCTGAGAAGTCTTTCGTCATCGAGATGCCGCCATACATGCAAGACCTTAGCGACGCCGGTAAAGAGCTGAGCTATGGATGGGGATTTACCAACTCTTTCAACTCCGAGATGTATACCGGCGGTATCGAAAAAGGACTTCCTCCATTTGAAGCAGGGATGAGCCGAAACGATACGGACTACTTGCATGTCTATAATTGGAAAAAGTTGGCTGAACTTGCTGAAGATCCAAAAAATGTTAAAGTGATCAACGGCATGAAGGTTATCCCTATCGAAGTGGCGGTGAAGAATGATTGTCTCTTCTTGATCCCAGAGCCAAAATCGCCCCACGGCGTGGACGTGAGTCCTGATGGACGCTATATCGTCGTGTGCGGTAAGCTCGATACCCACGCTACTGTGTATGATTTCAAAAAGATTCAAGAGCTTATCAAAAATAAGGACTATGCAGGAAAAGATCCTTATGGTATTCCAATTCTCGATATGAAAAAGGCGATGCATTGTCAAGCCGAGCTTGGTCTTGGGCCACTTCACAACCAGTATGGACCAAAATGGAAAACAGAGGGTGAAATCTATACCTCACTCTATGTCGATAGCCAAGTCGTGAAATGGAACTATCTCACATGTGAGGTCAAAGATAGAGTCAACGTAAACTACAACATCGGACACCTTTGTGGTATGGAGGGTAAAACCGAAGATCCTCAAGGCGAATATATCATTGCTTTGAACAAGCTGGCGATAGATAGATTCAACCCAATCGGGCCTCTCCATCCGCAAAACCACCAGCTCATCGACATCAGCGGCAAGAAGATGAAGCTGCTCTACGATATGCCGGTGCCTTTGGGTGAGCCTCACCAAGCGGTGGCCATAAGAGCCAGCAAACTCCATCCAGAAGTGCGCTATCCAATGGGAACCAATCCTTTTACCGGCAAGCCTCACAAAGGAAAGACGCTCGCAGGGCAAGAGAGAATCGTTCGTGAAGGCAACCACGTCTATGTCTATGGAACGGTTGTGCGAAGCCATATCAACCCAGAGCACGTAACGGTCAACAAAGGGGATATCGTAACCTTCTACCTCACCAACCTTGAGCGAGCAGAAGACGAAACACACGGATTTACCGTGGATTGGTACAACGTCCACGCTTCACTTGAGCCCGGTAAGACGGCTGCGATCACGTTCAAAGCCGATCGTGAAGGTGTATTTCCATACTACTGTACGGAGTTCTGTTCGGCGTTGCACCTTGAGATGATGGGATACTTGCTCGTCAAAGATCCGAACAAAAAATATAAGTCCGTGCGCAAAATCAAACTCAAAAAGATGAGCAAAGAAGAGCTCATGAAAGAGTACAACAAAACAGTCGCGCTCAACGAAGCGACCAAAAAAGTTATCCAAAGCGTCGTGAAGTTCCTTAAAGAGAACCACTACGAAAAATATCCGGTCGTCAAGCAACTCGTAGAAGACGCTATGGATCAATACTCTAAAGTAGCAGCCGAAGAGAAAAAAGCTGAAGAGGCGCTCAAAAAAGGCGATATCGATACAGCGATCAACTTCCAATATCAAGCATGGCAGTATCTTGTTAAAACAGCAGACGTCGGTATCCGAGCCAAAGACCTCCTTGTCAAGAAACTTGCTACTCCTATGAGCGAAGCGGCAAAACGAGGAGAGATCGCCTTCCAAGAAGGTGGATGTAGCGGATGTCACGTCATCGGTAAGGTAAGCTCCGGACCAGACCTCGTCGGTGTATTGCAACGACATGAAAATGGTGAGCAGTGGGTAGCTGATTTTATTAAAAATCCGGAAAAATACTATAACGATCCATATGTCAAAGCGATGATCGACGCCTTCAACCTCAGAATGCCTAACCAGCATATGAGCGACCAAGAGATCAAAGACATCATCGAATACCTCAAGTGGATCGACGAAAACGCTCACCTCTTCTAATCCTTTCGGGGCTTCGCCCCCGAAAATCCATAAAAATTATCTATCGTTATCAAAATTTTTGCGTGACGCCACATTTTCGCCATTTTTATTTAATATAATGAAATGAAATGATTTTGATAACAATGGATAATAATTGACCGAAGTCATAGAAATGGTGCCTGAAATCGGCTACTATATACAAAACTTCTAAAGGAAAGAGAATGAAGAAGTATCAGATATACGCGCTCATCGCTTTGGCGATTTTGCTCTACTGGTTCGTCATACCGGCTGTCTTGACCCATGACGTGAACTATCTGGCCAAGCAGGGCAAAGCGGACAAGATTCCCGAGATCGCCTATAAAGTGTGGGACTTTTACAACAAAGGGCGCTATGTCAGCCCCAACACTCCTCCCGAAGCTCTTGATAAAGAGGGCAACCCGCATCTAAAGAAGATGATCGAATACGATGCGGAAATCGGCGTGGCGAGTGCTCCCATTTGGTATGTATCCCTCGAAGCTCCCAACTACCCAAAAGACGCTTTTCCCGAAGGTATCCCGGTCTACTACCACTTCGACGGCTTTAGCGGCGACGTGCATGAGATGAACACGATCAACCACTTTATCGGAATGGATCCGATGGAGCGAGGGGCTCCCTACCTTCGAGCCGTGGCTCCTTACGTCTTGGTGCTTTTGGCCTTTGCCTATGTGCTTTTTATTCTCTATGATTGGAAGTGGCTCAACTACATCATGTGGATCGCCGTCTTCTTGCCTCTTATCTTTTTGGGATTTTACGCCTACTGGCTCTACTGGTTTGGGCACCATATGCATGATTGGGGGGCCTTTAAGATCAAGCCCTTCATGCCGACCGTCTTTGGGGACGGAAAGGTGGCGCAGTTTACGACCCACTCCTATCCCACTATCGGTTTTTGGCTGCTGTTGGCTATTAGCTTCTTTACGCTCTTGGCCATAATCTCCAAAAACAAATACCTCAAAGAAAAAGCGGCCAAATGAGAGAAGCGATCCTGCTCTTAGCTCTATCATCGGCGACACTCTTTGCCAACCTCTTGCAAGAGGCGATCGACAAGGCGCCGGCAGGATCGAAAATCGAGCTTCCCGAAGGGCTCTTTCGAGGAAGCATCCTCATCGACAAACCTTTGATAATCGTCGGGCAAGGAGCAAAGACCGTTATCGACGGCGAAGCCAACGGCACGGTGGTCAAAATCCGCAGCTCCAACGTCACGCTTGAAAATCTCACGATCCAAAATAGCGGGAGTGAGCATGAAAGAGTCGATGCTGGAGTCTCTATCAAGGATGCGAAGTTCGTCACTATCAAAAACTGCCGCATTCTCGATTCGCTCTTTGGGATCGATTTGCAAAACGTCCACAACTCTTTGATCGAGAACAACTACATCACCTCCAAGCCCTTCGACCTTGGGATTCGAGGGGACGGGGTAAGGCTTTGGTATAGCAACGACAACACACTTCGCAAAAACCGGCTCTACAAGTCGCGAGACTTCGTGATATGGTATAGCCACGGCAACCTTATCGAAGAAAATAGCGGAGAATATGGCCGATACAGCCTTCACTTCATGTATGCCGGAAAGAATATCGTGCGGCGCAACGTCTACAAGCACAATAGCGTGGGTATCTTTTTCATGTATTCACGAGATACCGTAGCCGAAGAGAATATTGTCATGAGCTCTTTGGGGACGACGGGGATCGGTATCGGGCTCAAGGACGCTTCCAACTTTACTATCAAAAACAACACGATCCTCTACTGCGCCAAAGGGTTCTATATCGACAGATCCCCCTTTCAGCCAGACGAGCACAACTATATCGAAGGCAACAAGGTGCTCTATAACTCTATCGGGATGCATTTTCACTCTCTTAGCATCAACAACGTCATCGAGCACAATATCTTCAAAGGCAACATGGAGAATGTCTTCGACGATAGCGGCAAAATCCACTCGGTCCAAAACGAGTGGCGCCGCAACTACTGGGACGACTATCAAGGGATAGATAGAGACGGCGACGGGATAGGGGATATTCCCTATACGCTCTACTACTACGCCGATAAGATGTGGCTGCTCAATCCAAACGTGCGCTTCTTCTACGGATCGCCGGTGATTTCGATTCTCAATTTTTTAGCCAAATTGGCGCCGTTTAGCGAACCGGTGAAACTTCTCACCGATCCTGAACCGCTAATGTATGAGGAGGGGTTATGAAAAACGACGACAAAAAAAGACGAAAGTTTCTCAAGCAGATTGCTGGGGTAGGTGTCTTGGGACTGGCCGCCGCGGGGACTATCTGGGGCGGGAAGGTGCTCTTGGAGCGCGAGGAGCCTCCTCTGCGCCCTCCCGGAGCGATGCCAGAACGTGAATTTTTGGCTCTTTGTATCAAGTGCGGGCAGTGTTTGCAGGTCTGTCCCTATGATTCGATCCTTTTAGAAGATATCGATGGGAAAGCCGGAGTCGGCACCGCCTATATCGATCCGCAACGAAGAGGATGCTATCTATGTAAGGCGCTGCCTTGTATCTTGGCCTGTCCAAGCGGAGCGCTCGATCACGACGTGGCCGATGATGTGCGAAAGATTCATATGGGTATGGCGGTGATTGTCAACGAAAAGGCCTGTTTGGCCCTTTACAACAAGCCGGTGCCAGAATATGAAAGAGACCTTATCTACGAGCACACCAAGGTTCTTACGCCAAAAGAGCGCAAAGAAAAGAAGATTTACGATCTGCCAAATCCGAGCGAAAAGCGTCAACTCCAAATAGAGCTTCTAAAAAAGGTGGAGTCCTATGTGGGCAAGCAGTGCACCATTTGCGCCGATTTGTGCCCCTATCCCGAAAAAGAACTCGCAATCGGTATGGTGGCCAAAAACGGCGGCTATCTGCCTGAGATTAGAGAGAAGTGCGTAGGGTGCGGGGCTTGTGTGGAGCTCTGTCCTACCGACGTGCTCTCGATCATACCAAGAGCCACCTACGAAGAGGTCTACAAAAGGAAAAAAGCATGAGAGTATGGATAGCGGCGATAGGCGCTCTTTTGATATTGAGCGGATGCGAGAAGAAGGAGGAGCCCCAAAAAAGCTCCGCCTCGTCGGCACCGGCACAGATCAAGATAACCGAAGGGGCCGTCAAGGAGAAAAAAGCCCAGACAAAAGAGGTGGACAAGGGGCAGTTCTACTACTCCTACAAGGAGGCCAACAAGAGCGAGACGATCGAGGATGAGGGTAGATTTACCACTCTTGGGGCCTACCGCCATATCCGCAGCCCCTACGAGAGGGTGCAGATATCGCTATTGGTCAATAAGCTGAGCAAAGATTTCCTCGTCTACTGCTCCGCTTGTCACGACGACTACGCCAACGGCGTCATAGGCCCCTCTTTGCTTGGTAAAAGCGGAGACTACATCTACAAGCAGCTTATGGAGTTCAAGACGGGCAAACGAAAAAACGTGCTTATGAAGCAGCTCGTCGATAGGCTGCCCGATAGCAAACTCAAAGCTTTAGCCGACGAGGTGGCCGCTTTTAACGAGAAGGTGCAAAAGATTTTAGAAGAAAACCGGATAAAGGATTAGACGATGATTCGACACATTATTGCCGCAATTGCGGGAGCTCTGACGATATGGGCGATTCTTTACATGGCGAAGCTCGATGCGGAGGTGGATAGACTGGGCATGATCAAAGAGATCATCGCCAAATCCCAACAAGAGGTCAAAGTCAAGAAGCAGCCTCAAGTCCAGCAGCAGCCCAAGCCTCAAGCCAAAGAGGACAACGAGGCTGAGAAGAAGCTCAAAGTCTTGAAGGAAAAAGCCGGACGCTTAAGTGCTTTTGAGGTGTCGCCTCTGTATCGTAGAAACTGCGCCTCTTGCCACGGCATCAACGGAGAAGGAACGAGTATCGCGCCAAAACTCATCGGCAAAAGTAGCGACTACATCTACGAGCAGCTTTTGGCCTTCAAGAGCGGAAAGCGCAAGAACTACGTGATGTATGGGCTTTTGCGAAACTTGGATGAAGAGGAGCTTAAAGCTTTGGCCGACGAGATCGGAAGTTTTGCCCAAAAACTCAAAGAGGCTCAATAAGGATGAAACGCCGTTTCATCCCTCATAAAGGAGGGGATTGTGGATAAATATGGCTGGAGTGTGCGGGAGCTTGTCAACGCCCCGCTCTTATCGACGCTCTACTACAAGACCAAAGATGGCAAGATTCGCCCTACGTGGCGCTTTTGGAGATGGCTTAGCATCATCATCATCAATCTCGCCTTTTTTCTTTCCTACTATCTCGATATCCAGTTTTTGGAGGGGACGCTGACGGGTTCGAGGCTTCTTGGCTTTCACCTCATCGATCCCTTCGCCGCGCTGGAGATTTTGGCCGCCGAACACCATGTCCACACCAATATCATCATAGGGGTAGCGACGATAGTGGGCTTTTACTTTTTGGTCGGTGGCAAGGCCTTTTGCGGCTGGGTCTGTCCCTACGGCTTTTTGAGTGAGATTGGGGAGTATTTTCATATGAAACTGGTCTCCAAGCATATCATCAAAGAGCGCAAGTTCAATCCCAGAGTGCGCTACATCTTTTGGGTCATTTTCTTGGCTGCCGCGGCGATTGACGGCTATATGGTCTTTGAGGTGATCAATCCGGTAGGGATTCTTAGCCGCTTTATCGTCTATGGGTGGAGCTTGGCAATCGTGTGGGTTTTGGTAATACTGCTTGTGGAGATATTTTACTCCCGACGGGCGTGGTGCAAGTATGTCTGTCCTATAGGCACCACCTATAGCTTCATCGGGTGGGTGAGTCCTATGAAGGTGCAGTGGGATATGGAAAAGTGCGATCACTGCGCCGCCTGTTTCATCGCCTGTCCCGAGGATCACGTCTTGGAGTTCGCCAAGGCTAAATATGACGAGGAGCGCAAGAAGAAGGGCATCACCAAAGAGTTCGTTAAAGACGGAGATTGTATAATGTGTGCCAGATGTTTTGACGTATGCCACGAGGATGCGTATAACTTCGAATTTAGGTTGAAGAATCTGGTATGATAGAGGTCAAGGACGCGGTTAAGAGATTTTTGGATACCAACGTTTTGGATCATGTCGATTTGGTAATCGAGCGAGGAGACAAGATAGCCCTCATGGGCCCCAACGGAGCCGGTAAGACGACGCTGGTGCGCTCCATTTTGGGATTTTATCACCTCGATAGCGGCAAGATCGAGGTAGAGGGCTACGATCCTATCAAAAATCGGGTCAAGGTGTTGGAAAAGATTAGCTTCATTCCTCAAACGCCCCCTCCTATCAAGCTGAGCCTCACGGAGCTCTTGGAGTATGTCTCAAAAAGCACCGGCACCAAGGAAGAGGATATCAAAGAGGAGGCGAAGAGGATGGATCTCGATATCTCCAAAAACCTCGCCAAGCCCTTCTTCAAGCTTAGCGGCGGGATGAAGCAAAAGCTTCTCATCGCCATAGCCTTGGCCAAGAGGAGCGATATCTTGATCTTCGACGAGCCGACGGCAAATCTCGATCCAAAAGCGAGAGAGAAGTTCTATCACCTTCTATCTGAGCTTCCCCAAGAGGTCTCCACGCTCTTTATTACGCACCGAATCGAGGAGGTGGAGGGGCTGATTAATCGCAAAATCTATATGGACCTTGGAAAAGTGGTGGAAGATGAGCGGCTTTAGAGCGGTTTTGGCTTTGTTGGCGCTTTTGGCCCTTTTTGGCGGGTGCGAGAAGAAAGACTACACCAAAGAGGCGGCGAAGATGCACTGGGATCGGGATATGTGCGAGCGGTGCAAGATGGCCATTAGCGATAGGAAGTTCGCGGTCCAAGGGGTGGACGAGAGGGGCAAGGTCTATAAGTTTGACGATATTGGGTGTTTGATTTTGTGGCAAGAGAGAGAGCATCCTGAGGTGAAGTTTAAAAAGATATGGATCACCGACGCCAAAAGCGGCAGATGGATAGACGCCAAAAGGGCCTGTTACAAAGAGGGCGTGATCTCGCCTATGGGGTATGGATTTGGCGCCTATGAGGAGCATAAAGAGGGGTGTATGAGTTTTGAGGATGTGAAAAAAGCGATGAGAGAGCGGCGATGAAGAACCTTTTGTTGATGGCGAAACTCGATATCAAGGAGTCGGCAAGGAGCAGGTGGTTTTTCGTCTATTTGCTGGTTTTTGGCGGATTGATGGCGCTCTTTTTCATCACCGGCATCACCGATAGTGTGGTGATGGGCTTTACGGGACTTAGTCGGCTGCTTTTGGTCTATATGCAAGTTACGATCGTGATACTGCCCATATTCATCCTCATCACCACCGTCAAGTCGATTAGCGGCGATAGGGAGAGCGCGATATTGGAATATATGCTCTCTTTTCCAGTCTCGCTCAAAGACTACTACTGGGGCAAGATGCTCGGGCGCTTCGTGATTGTCTTTACGCCGGTCTTTTTGGCGCTCTTGATGGGGGTGGTCTATGGCGTGATAAAGGGAGGGGAGCTTCCTTGGAAGATGCTTTTGGTCTATAGCGCTTTGCTTCTTAGTCTTTGCGCCGTCTTTTTGGGTATCGCTTTTTTCATCTCCACGCTGGTCAAATCCCACGACGTGGCGCTGGGGGCAAGTTTTGTGGTCTGGATCACGCTTTTGGCCTTCATCGATATCGCTTTAATCGGGCTCATGCTGCAAAACAGGTGGGACGATAACTTCATCATCACTTTGGCGCTGCTCAATCCTATGGAGGTCTTTCGAGTCGGAGCCATTAGCCTTTTTGATCCAGAGCTCACCGTCATGGGGCCTGTGGCCTACTTTTTGCTCGATACCTTCGGGCATACGCTCTTTTTGGTTTATGCGGTGCTCTATCCTATTTTTTTAGGAGCGGTGTTCGCCTTTTTGGGCTACTACGCCTTTAGGAAAAAAGATCTTTTATAGGAGGAGCGGATGAGGTATCTTTTGGCTTTTGTGCTGCTTTTTTCAAGCCTTTTGGCGGATGTGAACGCAAGTAACGTCAAGGTCGAAAACGTCACGCTCGATCCGGTCTATATGCTGCCGGTCGAGAAGTTTCCCAAATTTCAAGCCAAGATTGAGCTAAGTGATGGTAGGACGATCCTCTTTTGCTGTCCCAAAGCGATGTTCGATTTTTACTTTCGTCCCTTCAACTATCCAGAATACAGAGTCAAAGAGGAGAGAGATTTCAAAGCCCTCTATGTCAGGGATTATCTAAGCGGCAAATGGATCGATGCCAAAAAAGCGCTCTATGTCTTTGGATCCAAGCTCCAAGGCCCCAAAGGCGACGATCTAATTCCCGTGCGCAATAAAGACGCTCTCAATGTCTTTATGCTCAAATATGGCGGCACCAAGGTGCTCACCTTCCCAGAAGTTCGCCAAAGGGGCATGGGACTTATCAAATATCTCGATATGCCCTAAAATCCGAAGAAATTCTTGACCCAGCTAAGCTCTTGCTGGGTTTTAAGCTCGATGCGTTTAAGCTCTTTGCCGCTGTCATCGAGAACGATGAGATAGTTGCCGTCTAATTTAAGATGGGTTTTGCCCCACTTTTTGAGCATATCGTCAAAGGCGAGATAGACTTTTGAGTTGGCTATGTCGAGATCTTCACCGGTGCGTTTGTCCACGATATCGATACCGCCAAGCTCTTTTGTGATTTTGTAGGGGAAGTAGGGCATGATCGCTTCGTAGATCCGCTTGTTTTTTGGGGCTGGCATATTTTCAAGAAGAGCAGTGATGCTCAAAAAGATGAAGATGAACAAAAATGCCCAGATCAGTTTTTTGCTAAACATCGAGAAGTCCTTTGAAATGTTTTTGGATATAGGCTTTGGCTTTGGAATCAAGAAGCTTCATACGCTCTTTTCCTTTGGGAAGGCTTGTGCGCAAAGCTTTGAGCTCCTTTAAGAAGGCTTTGATATCTTTTGGGATGAGCCGCTCGATGGCTCGGCGTAGATATTTGGAGAGTGCTGGACTGGTGCCGCTGGTCGAAAATGCGACGATGAGATCGCCCTCTTTGATATAGCTTGGAAAGATAAAGTCGCAAAAATCGACGCTATCGACGGCGTTGCAAAGGGCCCCCCTCTCTTGACACTCTTTGTAGGCCGCCTCTTGGACGCTTAAGTCGTCCACCGCAACAATCACGATGAAAAAGCCTTCGATATCGCCGTATCGGTAGGCTCGTGGGTGATAGGGGAGGTTGTGTTTTTGGATATAGTTTTTGGTCGTTTCGTTGATGGTTGGGGCTATGATGGTGATATCGTCGGTGAAATCGAGGAGGTGGCCGATCTTATCACTGGCGATTTTGCCGCCGCCAATCACAAGAACCTTCTTATTTTTGAGATCTAAAAATGCCGGAAAATAGCTCATGGCGCTCCTTTGGCACAATGATACCATAGAAGAGCCTTGAGGGCTTTGATACCTATCAAGGACAAAGTGATAAAAAGAAAATACAATTAAAACAAAAAAGGATAGCGATGGAGCAAGAACTACTTACCCTTTTACAAAAGTCTTTTCCCATCACCGATCGCCCCTTCGCCAAGCTTGGATCGATGCTCGGCAGAAGCGAAGATGAGGTGCTACAAACCTACAAAAAACTTAAAGATGACAAAATCATCCGCCAAACCTCGGCAATATTTGATACCAAATCGTTAGGCTACAAATCTTCCTTGGTCGCTTTTAAAACGAACGATATCGAAAAAGCGGCCGATTTTATCAACACTCATCCGGGAGTCTCCCACAACTACGAGCGCGATCACGACTTCAATCTATGGTTTACTATCGCCGTGGAGCCGGAAAGCAAGCTTGGGTTGGAGGGCACCGTGGAGCTCATGGCAAAGAAGACGGGAGCCAAAGAGTTCATCGTTTTGCCGACAAAAAAGATGTTCAAGATCAAAGTAGCCCTCGATCTTACCGGCAAGGAGGCCAAGAAAGAGAAGGTGCAAAGAAGGGCTATCGAGCCGTTTGAGCTGGAGCCGTTACACTACAAGCTCATTTTAGCTTTGCAAGAGGATATCGAAGCGGTAGAGAAGCCTTTTGAGCGTGTGGTGGAGGAGCTCGGGATCGATTACGAGACTTTGGAAAAAGAGGCGAAGAGGCTGCAAGATGGGGGCTATATGAGGCGCTTTGCTTCGATTCTCTACCACCGCAAGGCCGGATTTAGCGCCAACGCGATGGTGGTCTGGGACGTGGATGAGAGTAGAGCCGAAGAGATTGGAGAGAAGGTGGCCCAATTTCGAGCGGTGAGCCACTGCTATTTGCGCCCGACTTTTCAAAACTGGCCCTATAGCCTTTTTAGTATGATTCACGGGCGCAGCAAGGAGGAGGTCCAAGAGGTGGTCGAAGAGATAGCCAAAGAGATCGAACCAAAAGAGTATCGCTACCTCTACTCCACGCGAGAATTCAAAAAACAGCGCATTAAATACTTTAGTCCCAAATTCAAAGAGTGGGAGGAGCGATATGGCTAATTTTTTCAAAGAGGAGTTTATCTTCATTTTGGTGGCTCTGTTTATTTTGGGGATTACCATATTCGTGACGACGCGCCCCTTCGTGGCGAAGGGTGCGAGAAAAGCGATTCCGATCGTCGCTGCGTTTTTGGTGCTCGCTCTTATAGCCCACTACAACTTTCGTCAAAACTTGATGCAAGAAGTGAGAAAAGGCTTTGAGGAGGGGAAGACAATCCTTTGTATGGACAAGACCAACAAAATCGGCTATGTGGTGATCAACGCCGGAGAGTGGAAGCTCCAAGGAGACGAGTTCGTCCACCCGGAATTTCCCCGTAGCTACAACATACGAAACTGCATCGTCGAAAAGTAGCTACTCGACGATGCAAAGGGCAGGGTAGTCGATATCTCTCCACGATCCCAGATCGAGCGTATGAGCGTCGATGGTGTCGTGGACGAGATAGGTGTAGTTGGTAGGGAGGGTGCCGTTATGGAGTGTCACGATATAGTGGCGATCCCCTTCTTCGAAATATTCGGATTCGTTTTTGACGATGAGGCTTTGATCGTAGCTCTCAAGCCCCAGTGAGGCTACAAACTCCTCTTTATCTGCAGCTTTTTCATAGGCTTTTTTGATATCTCTCCAGTTGGCCAATCGTGCCTTTTGGCCAAACGCGTCTTTGCAAATTGCGTCGAAATCTTCGTATGCTCCGTAGGTTTGAGGTGTCGCGCTCAGTCCGGCAAAAGCCAGTGAACCAAGCAGAGCCAAAAGGATGCTTTTTTTCATCCGCCCTCCTTTTTTTATTACAATTGTAACAAAAAAAGGGTTTGGATGGTAAGAATCGCAATCGATCGAGGAGGCACCTTTACCGACGTCTACGCTCTGTATGAGGGCAAAGTCTATGTCGAAAAGCTCTTGAGCCAGTCGCCCCATTACGAGGATGCCAACAGCGAAGGGGTGCGCCGCATCTTGAAAAAGATTTTCGATAAAGAGTTCGATCTCATCCCAAACGAGCTTTTTGCGTGGGTTCGTCTTGGCACCACGGTAGCGACCAACGCCCTCTTGGAGCGCAAGGGAGCGAAGGTGACCTTGGCGATTACCGAAGGGTTTGGGGACCTTTTGCGCATCGGCGATCAAAGGCGCCCTGAACTTTTTGCTCTGCATATCCAAAAGCCAAAGCCTCTCTATGAGAGGGTGGTGGAATTGCCTGAGAGAGTGATTCCCGGCCAACGAGGCTTTGAGGTGCTCAAGTCTATGGAAAAAGTCAAAATCGAAGGAGAGGGCTCCTTGGCGGTGGTCTGTCTGCACTCTTATGGCTTTTTGGAGCATGAGAGGCGTGTGGAGGCGAAGGGCTTTGGGTATGTGGCCAGAAGCTCGGAGGTGATGAGCGTGGTAGGAGCGTTGGCAAGAGCCCAAAGTGCGGTGGTGGACGCCTATTTGACGCCTGTTGTCAAAAGCTATGTCGAAAAGATCGTCAAAAACTTCCAAAGTGAAAAAAATATCTTTTTTATCAAATCGGACGGCACGCTTTGTAGCCCAAAGGAGTTTCGCGGTATCAACTCGCTTCTGAGCGGCCCAGCCGGAGGCGTGGTGGCGCTTAAGAGCCTCTATGAAGGCAAGCCTTTGATAGGTTTTGACATGGGCGGCACGAGCACCGACGTGAGCCGCTACGACGGGGAGCTTGAGCTTCGATACAGCGCTACGATCGAGGGGCAAGAGATAGCCTATCCTATGGTCGATATCCACACGGTGGCCGCCGGGGGAGGGAGTCGGCTCTTTTTTAAAAACGGCATGTTCGTCGTAGGACCTGAGTCGAGTGGGAGCGATCCGGGGCCTTTGTGCTATGGGCGAGGAGGGTATCTAAGCGTGAGTGACGCCAATCTGGTCACAGGGCGGCTTCAAGCCGGGTTCATGCCCAAAATCTTTGGCAAAGGGAATGAGCCTTTGGATATGGAGGTAGCCAGGCGAGGTTTCGAGCCCATAGCCAAGGAGGTGGGAAGATCGATCGAGGAGGTGGCCGAAGCCTTTTTGGAGGTGGCCAACGAGCAGATGGCCAACGCCGTGAAAGAGATTACGATCAAAAAGGGTTTCGATCCAAAAGAGCACGTGCTTTGCTGCTTTGGAGGAGCCGGAGGCCAACACGCCGTAGGGGTAGCAAGGAGGCTTGGTATCGAAGAGATCATCATCCACCGCCATAGCGGTATCCTCTCGGCTGTCGGTATCGCCCACGCCAAGCGGAGCCAAAGCTATATCAAAGCTCTTGATATGCCTTTGGAGGAGTTTGACGAGAGGCTCTTTGAGGAGTTTCCCGAGGGTAAAAGGAGTCTACTTTTGCGCTACGAGGGGACCAATACCGCTATCGAGGTGGAGTATGGACTGGGTTTTGAGGAGGAGTTTCGACGCCGCTACAAGAGGCGCTTTGGCTTCTTGCTTCAAACAAGGCTCGTTGTTCAAAGCTTGAAGGTGGAGGTGAGCGAAGAGGAGGTGGCTCCAAAGAGACAGAAGATAGGCTCTGTTCATTCTCGGCCTACGAGCGCCAAGCTCTTTATGGATGGAAAGTGGCAAGATGCGAAGGTCTACAAAGAGGTAGGAGCCGGGCAGAGGATCGAGGGTCCTGCGATTATCTTGCAAGAGGCTTCGACTATCGTGCTCGATAGCGCCAGTGAGGCTTTTGTCAATGAGTATGGGGATGTGAGGATAAGGCTCTTTTCCAAGGAGCGCCAAACCGTAATCCCGGCGGCCAAACTCTCTTTGTTGGCCAACCGCTTCTCGTTTGTAGCGACGAAGATGGGGGATATCTTGCAAAAAGCGGCGATCTCGACCAATATCAAGGAGCGCTACGACTTCTCTTGCGCCATTTTCGACGCCAAAGGGCGTCTTGTCACCAACGCTCCCCATATCCCCGTGCATCTTGGAAGTATGAGCAGCGTCGTCCAAGCGGTGATAGAAAAGTTTGGTACTTTCGAGCCGAATGAGAGCTTCATCACCAACGTCCCTTACGAAGGGGGCTCTCACCTGCCAGACATCACCATAGTGACGCCCTATGTGGAAGATGGAGAGGTGCGCTTCTGGGTGGCCAGTCGGGGGCACCACGCCGATATCGGCGGAGCGGTGCCAGGAAGTATGCCCCCATTTTCGATGAGGCTCGATGAGGAAGGGGCTAGGATCGAGGCCTTTAGGATCGTGCAAGACGGGGTGTTTGATGAGGAGCGGCTTCGAGAGATTCTTCAAAGAGCCGGAGCAAGGAGGATCGAGGATAATATCAGCGACATTCGAGCCCAACTCGCCGCCAATCAAGAGGGGATTGCCGGAGTGTTGGAGATAGAGGAGCGGGAGTGGTTCTTTGAAGAGATTATCGCAGTGAGCCGCAAAAGAGTCGAGGAGTTTTTTGAAAACCTCACTGCCAAAGAGGCGGTGGACTATCTCGATAACGGAGCGGCGATACGGCTTCGGGTCTACAAAGAGGAAAAAGTGATCTTCGACTTTAGCGGCTCAAGCTATGAACTTCTCTCCAACCAAAACACGCCCCCTTCGGTGGTAAGAAGCGCGGTACTCTACGCCGTTCGGGTGATGATCGAGGATGATATCCCGCTCAATGAGGGCCTACTGGAGCCTATCGAGATACGGTTGCCAAAAGCCTCGCTCCTTAGCCCTTCCAAAGAGGCGGCGGTGGTCGGGGGCAACGTCACCACGAGTCAGCGCATCGTCGATGTGATATTCAAAGCTTTCGAGATAGCCGCGGCGAGTCAAGGGTGTATGAACAATGTCATCATAGGCGATGAGAGCTTTGGCTACTATGAGACTATCGCAGGAGGTGCCGGAGCGACGCCGATGGGAGATGGGGCGAGCGGGGTGCACACGCATATGACCAATACGAAGATCACCGACGTGGAGGTGGCGGAGCGGCGCTATCCTTTTATGATCGAGCGCTTTGCTTTGAGGCAAGGAAGCGGCGGTGAAGGGAAGTTTTTGGGAGGCGATGGGGTGGAGAGGGTCTATCGCTTCTTGAAACCTTTGGAGGTGAGTGTTTTGAGTGAGCGCCGAAGCCTCGCTCCTTATGGATTGCGAGGAGGGAGTGATGGCAAGAGGGGAGAGAATCTGCTTTGTAGAGATGGGCGCTACTACAACCTTGGCGGCAAAGTGAGTTTGAGAGTCCAAAGAAATGATCGGCTCATCATCAAAACTCCCGGCGGAGGGGGATGGGGGAGATCGTGACTTTTGCGATGAAAGTGGCATATTTTTAGTCCCTTCTTTGCTATAATCAAAAAAAGGAGGGCCAATGGAGAACTACCAAGAGCCGCAGGTGCTCAAAGAGAGCATCTATGTCGGCGGCGAAGCGCTCAAGAAGGCTCCCGAGATTGTCGGAGTGCCTACCGGCATCGAGGGGCTTGACGATCTTTTCTTCACGATCAAGCAGATCGACGGTAAGCTCAAGCAAGTCCCACTTGGAGGCATCCCTAAGTATAGCGTCTTCAATATCACGGGAGTGAGCGATACGGGCAAGAGCCTCATGGTGGAGCAGTTTGCCGTCTATCGAGCTAGGCAGGGTGACAAGGTCGCTTTCATCACCGTCGAGACGCCCGCCAACTTCGTCGCCGCGTCGCTCAAATATCGGGCGATGGCGATGGGGTATGACTTTAGTGAGTTTGAGGACAATATCATCCTCATCGACGCGGCGAGCCACTGGAAACTGCGGGAAAACATCCCCGATCTTTTAGCCACTCTCGCCTACGCTATCAAAGAGTATAAGATCGACTATACCATTATCGATTCGGTTACGGGGCTTTTTGAAAACAAAGAGATGATGGCTCGATCGATTGTGAGGCGGATATTTAATTTTTTGAAAAAGTGGTATCAAACGGCGCTGCTGGTGAGCCAAAAGCGAAGCGGGCATGAGGATTTAAGCGCCGAGGCTGCTGGTGGATATGCCGTGGGCCATATCGTAGATGGCACGATGGTCTTGGCCAAAGAGCTCATCATGAGCCAGTATGCGGCGCGTATCTACAAAGCCCAGCTCGGAGAGCTTGTGCGGTTTTTTAGGATTGATGGGTGTCGTATGAGCGGGCACGATACGAAGACCCATTTTATGGAGATTACCGAGACGGGGCTTGTAAGAATCAAAGAACCGATAGGAGGGAAGAGATGATTGTTTTAACTTCGGCTGGATTGAATATCGATGATAGGAGTTTGGAAAGAGTCGTCGATCGAGTCTTTTTCAAAGCTATCGATCTCTTAGGAGGCTTGAGGCGTTTGGCGGAGTATCGCACTCTTACGTGGCTGCCGAGCCTCGCACGGGCGGCTTTTGTGATCGTGCTAAGGGAGGAGTATCTCAAAACCGAAGATGAGATCGCTCAATTCGTGGGGCTTACCAGAAACACGGTGCGCAATATCCTTCGAGCCGATCCCGATGCCGCTATCTATAAGATAGAGCATCTGGATGAGCTGAGCGAAGAGGAAAAGCGAGAGCTCAAGGTCCACACCGCCGGTGGTATCGCCAAATTGGCCTATAAGCTCGTCAAAGATGGCCAAGAGAGCAAGACGCTGCTCGACTTTTGCCACGACATGGCAAAAGAGGCGGTCCAAGCGGCTCAGTGCGAGAGTCCGTGGGCCTACTTGGTGCTCAAGCACACCAAAGGAATCGACTATCCTATTACTGCTCCCGATGTGCTCAAGGAGCGTTTGGCTGGGCTTACGATAAAGGGTAAGAGCGCTGAAGAGGTGGTGGAGGGGCTTTTCTACCCCATTAAAAATCCAGCTCAGCTTTTAAAAGAGATCAAAGAGTATGTAGAAAGTAGCGAGTGATCGATCTTATCTACCGCCAGATGTGCCCCGGCTGCGGGGGCGATATAGAGAGTGAGCGGCTCTATGAGGGGCTTTTGTGTAAAAAATGTATGCCAAAGCCTACCGATCCGTGTGCAGTCAAGAGCCAATTTTTGCGGGTGTGTGAGCTTTTTGAAAAAGAGGAGGCTTTTGCGAAGCATTTTCAAAAAGCGGTCGGCTTTGCTCCAAGAGACCTTCAAAGGAGCTGGGTGAAGCGCCTCTTTTTGGATCGCTCCTTCGCTCTTTTGGCGCCGACGGGTATCGGCAAGACCACTTTTGGGTTGGCTCTAAGTTCCTTTTTGATCCCCAAAAAAAGCTACCTGCTCTTTCCCACGCAACTTCTTGTCCAAGAGGCCCAAAAGAGGCTGGAAGCTATGGGCTTCGAGCCTTTGGTCTACCACAGCAAAATCTCGAAAAAAGATCGAATAAAGCAGCGCATCTTCCAAGGAGAGTTCACGATCCTCATCACCACTACCAACTTTTTGTATAAAAATTTCGACGCTATCCCCAAAGAGTTCGAGCTCGTCTTCGTGGACGACGTCGATAGCGTGCTCAAATCGGCCAAGAATATTGACAAGGTGCTGATGCTCTTGGGCTTTGAGAGCGGTGACATCGAAGCGGCGCTGGAGTTTATCGACTACAAGCGGCAGATGGCCCAAAAGGGGGAGTTTGACGAAAAAAAGTGGCAGTGGTGGCAAGAGCGGATGCAGAAGATTCGATCCAAAAAGCGGGGCAACCTCATCGTCTCATCCGCCACCGCCAATCCAAAGAGCAGACGAGTCCATCTCTTTCGAGAGCT
>PUXX01000056.1 GCA_009659895.1 Campylobacterota bacterium | reverse complement strand
TACGGCGCTATATTCGATGATAGCCTCCTCGACGACGCTGCCTGCTTTGATGTGGCTATTGACGATGCGGGTTTTGCCTTTTAGTACTACGCCACTCTCGACCTCGCACTCTCCTTCAAACTCCACGTCCACTTCAATATAGATAGTTTTTGGCAGACGCATCGTTACACCTTGGAGCATCCAGTGTCGTTTGATGCGATCTTGCATGATCTCTTCGGCGTGGGCTAGGTCCGCTTTGGAGTTGACCCCTTTGAAATCCTCCTCCTTGACAAAGAGAGGCCTAATAACGAGCCCCGCCTCCTTAGCCAAAGCGATGATGTCTGTGAGGTAGTATTCTCCTTGGGCGTTATCGTTGGTAAGATGTGGGATGAAGCGTTGAAGCACCTCTTTTTTGAAGAGATAGACCCCTGCATTGACCGTTTTGATGGCAAGCTCTTCGGGAGTAGCGTCCTTTTGCTCGACGATGCGTTGTACCTGATCCTCTTTGATGACCACTCTACCATATCCTGTAGGAATGTCAAGCTCGATGACGCTCATGACGATATCGGCTTCGATATCGACGAATTTTTTAAGAGCCTCCGCAGTGACTAGAGGCATGTCGCCGTTGAGGATCAGGACCTTTTCGTACTTTGGTTCCACGCCTCGCACCGCGCCACCCGTTCCGGGATAGTTGGCGTGATCTTGGATGACGAAGCGAAGATTGTCGAACTCATTTTCAAGATAGGCTTGGATCGTGTCGGCTTTATGATAGAGCACGATCGTGATATCGTCGCTCAGTTTTTGTGCCTCCTTGACGATGTGCCAGATCATCGGACGCCCGCTGATAGTGTGCAAGACTTTCGGCAAGGCGCTCTTCATCCTTGTGCCCTGTCCGGCAGCCAAAATGACAACGGATAGCTCCATCGAGTCCCTTTGGATATAATTTTATAAATATTATCAAAACGAGGCTAACAAAAAGATGAAGTGCGACTATTTTGGAGTGTGTGGAAGCTGTGCTCTTGCTCTGCCTTACGAAGAGCAGCTACAAAAGAAGGTAGATGAGTTCGAGGAGCTCTTTGGCCATAGGGCGCAAGTGTTCGCCTCAAAACCTATTCATTATAGAGCGAGGGCAGAGTATCGCATCGCCCAAGGCTCCTATGCCATGCACCGGTTGGATGGAGCGGGGTTGGTGGCGATTGAGAGATGTCCGATGGTGATAGAGCCCATCTACGATCTTATGCCAAAGCTTCTTGAAGCAATTAAAGCAAAAGAGCTCATGCACAAACTCTTTCGTATCGACTTTTTAAGCGGGCTAAGTGGAGAGGTATTGGCGACGCTTGTCTACCATCGCCCGATTGATGAGGCGTGGGAGGAGAGGGCCAAGGAGATCGAAGAGGAATTTGGGATCAAGGTAATTGGCAGAAGCAGGGGAGTCAAAAGAGTTTTGAGCGAAGATTTCATCACCGAGCGGCTTATGATCGGAGCAAGAGAGTATCGCTATCGCCACTATGAGGGAAGCTTCACCCAGCCAAATCCTTACGTCAACGTCAAGATGATCGAGTGGACGCTGGAGCGAAGCGAAAATCTTGGGGGCGATCTTTTGGAGCTCTACTGCGGAGCGGGAAATTTTACGCTGCCTCTTTCTAAAAATTTTGGCAAAGTTTTGGCTACCGAGGTGAGCAAATCCTCTATCAAAGCAGCAAAGGAGAATCGAGCCCTCAACGATATCTCAAACGTGGAGTTTGTAAGGCTCAGCAGCGAGGAGGTGAGCGAAGCCTTGCAAGGCAGAAGGTTCCGGCGATTGGAGGGGATCGATATGAGTTCGTACGACTTCTCTTGTGTCTTTGTCGATCCGCCAAGATGCGGGCTCGATGATGCGACAAGGGATGTGATCGCCAAGTTTGAAAATATCCTCTATATCTCTTGCAATCCAAAGACGCTTCATAGAGACCTCCAAGAGCTGACCAAGACCCATACCATAGAGCACTTAGCGCTCTTCGATCAATTCCCCTATACCAACCACCTTGAAGCTGGGGTTTTCCTTAGACGTTGAAGCGAAAATGCATCACATCGCCATCTTGGACGATATAGTCTTTTCCCTCCAGACGCATCTTCCCGGCCTCTTTGGCCCCTTGCTCTCCGCCATATTTGATAAAATCTTCGTAGGCTATCACTTCGGCTCGGATAAAGCCCTTTTCAAAGTCGTTATGGATGACTCCGGCAGCTTTAGGCGCCGTCCAGCCCCGTTTGATCGTCCAGCTTCTTACCTCCTTGACCCCGGCGGTAAAGTAGCTAATGAGCCCCAAACGCTTGAAAGCCGTGCGAATAATCTTATCGAGGCCGCTCTCTTCGACGCCCATCTCCTTTAAAAGCTCCTTCGCCTCTTCGTCACTAAGGCCGACAAGCTCCTCTTCAAGCTTGGCGCAAAGCTTGATGACGTCTGCTCCAACCTCTTTGGCGTAGTTCTTGACGGCTTTGACGTAGTCGTTGTCTTCAAGCATCCCATCTTCATCCACATTGGCGCCAAATATCACCGGCTTGGCGCTCAGAAATCTTAGCTCCTTGTTGAGAGCTTTAAAATGTTCGTCGTCGAACTTTTCAAACGTTCGTACGGGTTTGAGCTCTTCGAGGTGGGTTTTGAGCTCTTCGGCGATAGCAAGGATCGGTGCTATCTTTTTGTCGGCTTTGAGCTGCTTTTTGAGGCGTTCTATCTTTTTTTCGAGCTGTTGGATATCGGCGAAGATAAGCTCACTCTCGATAATCTCGATATCTCGGATAGGATCGACACTGCCTTCGACATGAGTGATGTTGCCATCATCGAAGCATCGCACCATATGCAAAATCATATCGGTCTCACGAATATTGCTCAAAAACTGGTTGCCAAGCCCTTCGCCTTTGCTCGCACCCCTCACAAGCCCGGCGATATCGACGAAATCTATGGTAGAGTGGAGGACTCGCTGGGGATTGACAATTTTGGCCAGCTCCTCGAGCCTTGGATCGGGCACCGGCACCACCGCCTTGTTGGGCTCGATGGTGCAAAAGGGGTAGTTTTGCGCCTCGGCGTTTTGCGCTTTTGTCAGGGCGTTGAAGGTGGTCGATTTGCCCACATTGGGAAGCCCTACGATTCCGACACTAAGACCCATATAAATCCTTTATAATTTTATTAGGGATGCTTTTTAGCAAAAACAAACTCTTTTTGCAGCCACTTAACTACCATTCGCACTCCAGCTCCGCTAGCTCCATAAGGATTGTATCCCCACTCTTTTTCCACATAAGCGGGCCCGGCGATGTCGAGATGGACCCACTTATCTTTGTTTTTCTCTTCGATAAATTCGCTCAAGAAAAGTGCTGCGGTGATCGCTCCGCCGTATCGTGAGGAGCTGATATTGCAGATATCGGCGATTTTTGATTCAAGAAGCTTTGGCAAGTAGCGGTTGAAAGGAAGCTCTCCGGCCAACTCTCCGCTTGCGTTTGCTGCTTGGAGCATCTTTTGTTTAAGCTCCTTGCTATGTCCCATAACACCACTCGTATACTCTCCAAGCGCTACTACGCAAGCTCCCGTGAGGGTGGCAAGATCGATGATATAGTCGGGATCGACCTTTTCTTGAGCGTAGCAAAGACAATCGGCCAAAACCAGCCGCCCTTCGGCGTCGGTGTTGCGCACTTCGATAGTTTTGCCGTTCTTGGCTTTGAGCACGTCGTCTGGCTTATAGGCATTGGGGCCGACCATGTTTTCGGCAAGGCCCAAGATTGCATGAATTTCTACGGGAATCTCAAGCTTTTTGGCAGCCAAAATGATACCAAGCGCTGCGCTAGCTCCACTCTTGTCCGCTTTCATAGTGACCATGTAATCACTTGGCTTGAGGCTGAGCCCTCCGCTATCATAGGTGAGCCCTTTGCCGACAATGGCGATTTTAGCCTTCGGGTTTTGGGGCTTGTAGCTAAGATGGACAAGCCTTGGAGGATTGGCGCTGGCTTTAGCGACGGCTAAAAAGGCTCCCATCTGCTCCTTTTCAAGATCGCTCTCATCCAAGATCTGAACTTCGATCCCCTCGTGACTCGCCGTTTGCGCCGCCAGTTTCGCGAAGCTTTCGGGATAGATCTCGTTTGGCGGGGTGTTGACGATATCGCGGACCATGTTGGTGGTCTCGGCGACGATGATCGCCTCTTGGACGCTTTTTTTGGCGTTTTCCAGGGTGAAGGGCTTGTTGCTATACTCTTCGTTGGCGATATATATCTCTTCGATATTTTTATTTTTCTTTTCGCTCTTGTAGCGGTCAAATTCATAAGCGCCAAGAATCGAGCCTTCGACGAAGGCTTTGATGTTGGTGATAGGGCAGTTTTGGATATAGACCCCTACTTTGGCGCTTTTATAGTTTTTGCCTTTGAGTGTCTTGATAGCTTTAGCCGCGGCGATGCGAATCTCGTCATGCTCTAAAGTTGTTCCCACATAGATGCGCCCCTTTTCGGGCAAGAAGGCGACCTGCTCCTTTTTTCCCTCGAATCCAAGACGCTCAAGCGCCTCTTTGTCCTGTATCCATTTATGATCCAAATTTTTATCGATGACGAGTACGATCTCGATATCGGCTTGAATCTCATGAAGTCTTTTATCGACGACCTCAAATCTCATTTCCCCTCCTTTAGTTTTTTCTCTGTCACTTTATGAAAGTAGTAGTAGATACTGCCAGCAATCACCGCTGCCATCGGCAGGGCGAAATACCAGTGCTCCTTGGCCCAGTGGACGATCCGTAAAATCTCTTCGCCAAAGATATAGGCCGGAATGATGGTCATGGCGGCCCAGACCATGGCGCTGACGAAGTTGATGATGGCGAACTTCTTGGCGCTATATCGTGTGAGGCCTATGGCCATGGGGATGATGGTGCGAAGGCCGTAGAGATAACGCTGCACGAAGATGACGGGCCAGCCGTATTTTTTGAGAAGCAGATGGGCAAGGGCGAATTTTCGGCGCTGCTTTTTCATCAATTCGTGGATGTAATGCTTGTTGAAGCGCCCGATATAAAAATAGATCTGATCCCCCACAAAGCCCCCAAGCCCGGCGACCAAGATAGCGAGCCACAGGTTCATATCTCCCGTGTGGCTGAGTACTCCCGCCATCACGAGGCCGGTCTCTCCCTCCATAATACTCCATACAAAGAGTATGACGTAGCCATACTCTTTTAAAAGATTGACCAGTTTTTCTTCCAGGTTGGCTCCGGGGGCTTGGAAGAGCTGGTAGACGATAAAGCCGACAAAAGCGAAGACCCCCACAAGCAGGAGCTGGATGAGCCAATCTTTATTGCGATCGAAAAATTTTCTCATAGCCTTCCTAATCGAACGAAAGTAGGGATTTTGCTTGGATCATATCTTTGTCTCCTCGACCGCTTAAGTTGACGATGATGAGCCTGTTTTTGATATCTTCCATCTTTTTGAGATAGGCTACGGCGTGGGAGCTCTCGAAGGCTGGGATGATCCCTTCAGATTGGCTAAGCCACACGAAGGCCTCCAGCGCCTCCTCGTCGGTGATGGAGTCGTAGGTGACGACTCCCAAATCTTTGAGGTAGGAGTGCTCCGGCCCGATGCCGGGGTAGTCGAGCCCCGCACTGATGGAGTGGGCCTCTAGGATCTGGCCTTCATCATCTTGCAAGACGTAGCTCATTTGTCCGTGCAGTACGCCGGGGCTTCCTTTGGCAAGGCTTGCTCCATGTTTATCGGTATCGAGTCCCAAGCCTCCAGCTTCGATACCGATGCATCGGGTCTGCTCTTCGTCCAAAAAGGCGTTGAAGATGCCCATGGCGTTGCTGCCACCTCCTATACAGGCGATGACGTAGTCGGGGAGGCGATGCTCTTGAGCCAGGATCTGGGCTTTGGCTTCGTAGCCGATGATTCCTTGAAAATCTCGCACCATCATAGGATATGGATGAGGTCCTGCTACGGTGCCGATGACGTAGAATGTGTCTCTGGCGTTGGTGACCCAGTGGCGGATCGCTTCGTTCATGGCGTCTTTGAGAGTGCGTGAGCCGTTCTTGACCGGATGGACCTTGGCACCAAGAAGCTTCATGCGAAAGACGTTGAGCTCTTGGCGTTTGACATCTTTTTCGCCCATGAATATCTCGCACTCAAGCCCAAAGAGTGCTGCCATCGTAGCGGTGGCCACGCCGTGCTGCCCGGCTCCCGTTTCTGCTATGACCTTCTTTTTGCCAAGCTTCTTGGCCACCAGTCCTTGGAGGATGGTGTTGTTGATCTTGTGGGCTCCGGTGTGGTTGAGATCTTCTCTTTTAAGATAGATGGTAGCGCCAAGCTCGCGAGAGAGATTTTGGGCGTAGTAGAGGGGGCTTGGACGTCCGACATAGTTTTCGAGATAGTATCTGGCCTCTTTCCAAAACTCCTCATCAAAGCGAATCTTTTGATACTCTTTCTCCAGCTCCAAAAGAATTGGCATCAGCGTCTCAGGTACGTAGCGCCCCCCGTGGATGCCGAAGTGTCCGTTGCTATCGGGATCGTAGGGGCTCGGTTTTGGGATGTACATTAGGCGATCTCCAATACGCTATAGATTTTTGTATGGGGCGAGAGTCGCTTTTCGCCCTCTAAGAATTTGAGATTGATAATGAAGCAAGCTTCTACCAGCTCTTCGTTGACCTTTTTGATCAGTTTCGCCGCGGCTTCCGCCGTCCCTCCCGTGGCGATAAGATCGTCGATGAGCAGGACTCTTTTGCCGCTACCTCGAAAGGCGTCGATATGGATCTCGATCTCGTCGAAGCCATATTCCAAGGAGTATTTTTCGCTCACGGTGGTGTAGGGGAGTTTGCCTTTTTTGCGCACAGGTACGAAACCGATGCCCAGACGACTGGCTAAAGCCGCGCCGAAGATAAAGCCTCTACTCTCGATCCCAGCGATAAAGTCTAGGTCATACTCTTTGTATCTTGCTTCCAAATGATCCATTAGAAGCGTAAAAGCTTCGGCGTTATTAAGAAGCGTGGTGATATCTTTGAAGATGATGCCCGGCTTTGGAAAATCGGGAACATCGCGAATGGTCGAGAGCAAGAAGCGTTTTTGTTCAGGAGTGAGTGTCTTCATCTTTGCCTCCAAATATTATGGCTTTGAGTCCTATCATGGCTACCATCAAGATCCCAAAAAAGAGGTATCCCACCATCTCGATACCCATTATCTCTCCTCCAAAGCCATGATCTTGGCGACTCTGTTGGCATGTCTGCCACCTTCAAATTTCGTCGTGCACCATGCCTCTACGATGCTTTCAATAACCCCTTGGCCCACGACTCTCTCGCCAAAACAGAGCACATTGGCGTCGTTGTGGGCTCTGGCCATCTGGGCGGTGTAGTAGTCGTGCACCTCCGCGGCTCTGATACCTTTGATTTTGTTGGCGGCGATGCTCATGCCTATCCCCGTGCCGCAAATAAGCACCCCTTGGCTATCGGGATCGGCGGCGACGGCTCGAGCCACTTTGGCGGCGTAGTCGGGATAGTCTACGCGCTCGGCGCTGTAGGTGCCGAGATCTTCGACTTCGTAGCCTCTTTTTTCAAAGAGCTCTTTGACGAATCCTTTGACGGCGAATCCTGCATGATCGCTACCGATGTAGATCTTCATGTCAAATCCTTTCGATCTGGTATATGAGCGAGATGAAATCGACTCCCGTCACGGCGGAGAGGAGACCCAAGATATAGTAAACCGGCAAAAAGAAAAAGGAGCTTAGAGGCGTGGCAAGGATGATGATAAGAATAATCATCCCATAGGGAAATATCTTCTCATAGAGCTCCACGACGGCTTTGAGTCTTAGCCATCTGGCCAGATACATCACCGCGTTGGCGCCATCAAGGGGCGGGATGGGCCAGAGGTTGAAGACGCCAAGCACCACATTGATAAGCACATTTTGCGCCAAAAAGAGAAATATGAAAGCCCCGATGAGCGAGTGGGGTTCGCCAAAGAGCGCTAGGGCGAAGGCGGATAGGGCGGCCAAGAGGAAGTTGTAGGTCACGCCGGCCAAGCTGACGGCGATGGCGCCAAACTCTCCTCCGTTTTTGAGGACGATGCGCATGTTGACAGGTACCGGCTTGGCCCAGCCAAACAAAAATCCGGCCCCTGATATGTAGAGCAGGGCAGGTACCAATATGGTGCCCACGGGATCGATATGGACTATTGGGTTGATACTGAGTCTCCCTGCCCGTTTGGCAGTGGGATCGCCATAGTGGTAGGCGACGAGCCCGTGCATGATCTCGTGTCCGATGATGGCTACCGCCAGGGCCAGGACCATAGCGGCGATATTGAGAATCTTAATGGACTCCACGCTCTTTCATCTCCTCTTCTATCTGTCGCACCGTCTTGCCGACGCGCTCCCATCTGGGTACATAGTTTTTATCCCAGCTCCAGTAGATGAACCAAGGTTTGCCCACGACGAGTTTGTAGGGTACCGGGCCCCAAAAGCGGCTGTCGTTGGAGTGGTCGCGATTATCTCCCATCATGAAAAATTGATCTTCGGGCACTTTGATGGGTGGAAACTCGAAGATCTCGATGGGATGACGCCCGTCGTTGATTACTTTGGGATCGTTGTGGATGCCCGGATGATCCTTGCGGTAGGGGTTTTTGACCCAGAGTAGCCCGGCTACTTCGACGATCTCTTCGGCGGGATAGTGGGCTTTGATGTAGTCGTTGCCCTCATGGGGGTGCAGATAGAGCACCTTGTTGTGCAAAAAGAGCATATCGCCTCCGACAGCGACGCAGCGCTTGACATAATGGATTTTGGGGTTGACAGGGTAGCGAAAAATGACGATGTCCCCCCTTTTGGGTCTGGGCCCCTCGATGAGGTGGCCATCTCCATCCAGATCTGGAAGCACGGGGATCTCAAGCCAAGGGATATGGGGCGTAGGGACGCCGTAGGCAAACTTCTTGACGAAGAGATGATCGCCTATGAGGAGCGTATTTTTCATGCTGCCGCTTGGAATCACGAAAGCTTGCGCAACGAAGAAGATGACAAGCAGGACGATGACGATGGTGCCGGTCCATGTATTGGACCAGTGGTAGAATTTTACAAGCCTCTCTTTCAACGTTTTTTCCTTTGTTTGGCGGCTTTGAGGGTGTTTTTGAGCAGCATGGCAATCGTCATAGGACCCACGCCGCCGGGTACGGGCGTGATGTAGGAGGCCTTTTTGCTCACATTTTCAAAATCCACATCACCCACCAGTCTGCCGTCTGGGAGTCGGTTGATACCGATATCGACGACGACGACCCCCTCTTTGACCATGTCGGCGGTGATGAGGTTTGGTTTGCCGACTCCGACCACCACCATATCCGCCTTTTTTGTGTGAGATTGTAGGTTTTTTGTGTAAATATGGCAAATATCGACTGTAGCGAAGCGGTTGAGCAAGAGGGCTGCCATGGGCTTGCCCACGATATTGCTAGCACCCACGACGCAGACATCCATCCCTTTGGGATCGATGCCGTATTCGTCCAAAAGCTCCATGACGCCCAACGGCGTACAGGGAGCGAAGGTGTCTAGGCCTTGGACCAGGCGTCCGAAGTTATAGGGGTGAAAGCCGTCTACGTCCTTGGCTGGATCGATGAGCTCCAAGATCTTGGTAGTATCGATATGGGAAGGAAGGGGGAGCTGGACCAAGATGCCGTCGATGTTGGGATTTTGGTTCATCATCAAGATGGTGTTTTCGATCTCCTCTTGTTTGATGGAATCGGGCATTTCGTGGACGATGGAGTAAAATCCCACCTCCTTGCAGGCTTTCGTTTTCATCTTGACATAGGTGAGACTTGCCGGATCGTCGCCTACCAAGATAACCGCAAGGCCTGGAGTGATTCCTTCGTCGATCAGTTTTTTCGTCTCTTCTTTGATCTGAGATTTGATTTTTTCGGAGAGTCTCTTGCCGTCAAGGATCGTCATAAGCGCCTCTTTTTGGGAATTTCTAAAAAAATTTGTGATATGATAACAAAACAATAGTTTGATTTGGTTTAAGGAAAAAATTGAAGATCTTGACGCTTTTTTTTCTTATCTTTTCTCTTTATGGCTCAGATTCATTCATCACCAAAGAGGAGTATGCCAAGATGCTCTATCAGAGCCCTCGTGGTGTGGGATGCCACAAATGCCATGGTTTGAAGGGCAAGGGAATGGTTCTGGGTCGATACAAAGAGGGCAATAGTACAAAGGTGATTGAGGCTCCAGATATTACCAAGCTCTCTTATCAAAAATTTAAGAAAGCTCTGACCTCCTCAAAAAATCGGCTCATGCCCCACTACTTTTTGACCGATAAAGAGATGAAGACACTTTATTATTATCTAAAGAGGCATAGATGATCTTTGATGCTAAAATGGTAGAATCGATCCAAAAAGCGATCGATGAAGGGGATAGGGAGTTTTTTCTCAAAAGACTTAGACCAAGAGCGAGAAAGGTCAAAAAAGGGCCCTTTAGCTCGGCCTTGATGGTCTCGGCCCACAGAGCCAAGCATCTCAATAAGCTTGACGAGCTTGAAGCGGATGCAGCGATAATCAATCTAGAAGATGGTGTCGCTCCACGATATAAGCAGATGGCTCTTTTAGCAGCAGCACTTTTCATCCAAGAAGCTCCCCAGAAGACTCCTTTTTTGATTGTGCGGATCAATCCTCTTGATCAAGGAGGCGATAGTGAAATCACTTTTTTAAACGACTTCTATCCAGACGCTATTCGTGTACCTAAGGTAAGAAGTCTGGATGATCTTCAAAGAGCCAGCGATCTTTTAGTCTCACCGATTGCTCTTCATGCCTCTATAGAGACCAAGGAGGCTTTTGTCGATCTAGGAAAGCTCAAACACAAAAGAGTGGAGGCTTTTTATTTGGGGATCTTGGATCTCTTGGCAGATCTGGGTATTCCACAAAAAGTACTCAAAATCAAAAATCCCACTGTTGATTATATATTGTCCCATTTTCTTATCCACAGTCACGCTTTAGGGGTCTTGCCCGTATCTTTTGTCTATCAGGATTATGAAGATCTAGAGGAGTTTGAGGAGTGGTGTCGGTATGAGGCCGATATGGGTTATAGCGCAAAAGGGTGTATCTCTCCAAAACAGGTCCAGATCGTCAATAGGATCTTGAAGCGTTTGGATATCCAAAGAGCTCTCTATATTAAAAATAGATTTGAGCAGATGGCCGCTCAAGGGATCACCGGGTTTGAGGATGAGCGCTATGGATTTATCGATGAGCCTATCTACAAAGATGCTCTTAATATATTATCGAATAGCGCACATTGATTCGGATCTTCGTCGGCTCTTTGGGCCTTGGGTAGTCTTTGTAGGCGGTCTTAATCGTCTCGATGCTGTTCTTGTCCAGTGCTTCGTAGCCGCTCGAAGATAGGAGTCTTAGATTCGTGATGTCTCCGTTTGGATGGAGGATGAACTCCACCGCGTTGATCCCCTCTTGCCTCGTTTTGATGGCCACGTACGGATATCCTCGAAGATAGAGATACTTTTGGGTGATCTGGGCTATCTTGGCAAGATTGTCTTGGATGAATCTCTTTTGATTTTTGGTAAAGGTAGCGTAGTCGTCTTTGTAGAGCTTTTGCAGATCTGGTGGCAGGGAACTTAGGGCGCTCTTTTGGGGAGCGCTCTTTGCGAAGAGTTGGTCAAGTGTTGGCATGGTGGCGTTGCGATCGCTCTTTTTCGTTTTTTTGACGATCTTTTTGAGGACTCTCTTTTTTTGTTTGATAGGTTTTTTTCTTTTTGCGATTCTCTTTTTTATTTTTTGAGGTTTTTTGACAGGCTTGGGTTTTGGTTTTGGTGTGGGCTTAGGCTTAGGTTTTGGCCTGGGCTTTGGGGTCGGTTTTTTCACAGCTTTTTGCCGGGGCTGGGCGGGAGCTGGTTTTGGCGGCTGGATGAGGCGAAGATTGGTTAGAGACAAAGTGCTTCTTGGCGGGAGCTTTCGGGGTTTTGTCTGTAGATCGATCATGAAAATCAGAGCCAGCGCTATGTAGAGGACGAGGGTGATGAAAAAGGCTTTGACGGTTCGCTTCATAAGTGGGATTATATCTATTTTAGTGTAAAATCGAAAACAAAAAAGGGTAATAAGATGCTAGAAAAGAGCAAAAAAGCCTATAAAGAGGCGTTGAAATACATTCCCGGCGGTGTGGACTCTCCCGTGCGGGCGTTCAAGAGCGTGGGGGGTATCCCGCCTTTTATCGATAGGGGCGAGGGCCCTTTCTTGTATGATATCGACGGCAACCGCTATATTGACTACGTCCAGAGCTGGGGGCCTCTCATCTTCGGCCATGCCGACCCCGATACCATTGAGGCGGTCTGCGAACAGGCCAAGAAGGGGCTTAGTTTCGGTGCTCCCACACTTCTTGAGACGGAGCTTGCCAAAGAGATCGTTGATCTTTTCGAGAGCGTGGACAAGATTCGCTTCGTCTCCAGCGGTACAGAAGCGGTAATGAGCGCCATTCGGCTGGCCAGAGGCTTTACGGGGCGTGACGATATCGTCAAGTTCGAGGGCTGCTACCACGGCCATAGCGATAGTTTGCTGGTGAGTGCGGGAAGCGGGGCGGCGACGTTTGGAACGCCCTCGAGCCCCGGTGTGCCCGAAGATTTTACCAAGCATACCCTTTTGGCCAGATACAACGACCTAGAGAGCGTCAGGAGGTGTTTTGAGGCGAGTGACGATATCGCTTGTGTCATCATCGAGCCCATTGCGGGCAATATGGGATTGGTGCCGGCGGATGAGGAGTTTTTGCAAGGGCTTCGGGCTTTGTGCGACGAGCACGGGGCGCTCTTGATCTTTGATGAGGTGATGAGCGGGTTTCGCGCGAGCCTCAAAGGAGCCCAAGGGCTCACCTCCGTGCGCCCCGATATGACCACTTTTGGCAAGGTCATAGGCGGGGGGATGCCGGTGGGCGCCTTTGGGGGAAGAGCTGATATCATGAGCCATCTTAGCCCCGAAGGCCCCGTCTATCAAGCGGGGACTCTTAGCGGCAACCCGGTAGCGATGGCAGCAGGGCTGAGTGTGGTGCGAAGGCTCAAAAAAGATCCCAAACTCTACGATATCCTAGAAGCCAGAGCCAAAGGGTTGGTAGGGGGCTTCAAAAAGATAGCCGACGCCCACGGCGTGCCTTTGCAAGTGGAGGTGAGAGGAAGCATGTTCGGGTTTTTCTTCAATCCAAACCCCGTCAAAAATTTCGACGACGCGCAAAAGAGTGATCTGGAATATTTCGCCAAGTTCCACCAAAAGATGATAGAACGAGGTGTCTATTTTGCTTGTAGCCAGTTTGAAGCAGGATTTATCTGTGAGCCGCTGGACGACAAGCTCATCGACGAGACCCTTGAGAAGATAGAAGACGCTATCAAGAAGATCCTATGAAACAGCCAAAATATCGAAAAATCATCGAGGGAGCCGAAGCGCTCTCTCTTGGGATCTCCATCGTCGTGGCGATTCTCATAGGAGTGGGGCTTGGACTTTGGATGAAGAGCATCTTCCACCAAGCATGGCTCTTGTGGCTGGGCGTCTTTTGGGGGGTGGCCGCCGCTATCCTCAACGTCTACAAAGCCTACCAAAAGCAAAAAAGAGAGTTAGACGAGCTGGCCAAAGATCCCAGATACAAGAACTATCATGATACTAGCGATGAGGACGATCTAAGCGAGTTCGAGAAGTGAGGGGATTTTTCAAAGTCGCTTTCGTCGTCGATCTTTTTGTGATCGCCTCTTCCTTTTTCGTCGACTCGCCCTATTTCTTGCTCAATACCCAAGTCGCTTTCATTAGCTCTTTGTTGGTGGTGGGGGGCTCCTTTTTGGGGTATAGGAAGCTGGTGCAAAAGAGGGCTCCCCATTTTCAAGGACCGGACGTGATCGATGAGATGGACGATCCTTTCGAGCTTTACGAAGATGAGGGAAAGAGCGCCAAGGAGATCTTCGAAGAGGAAAAAGCCAAGCTCAAAAAAGCCAATCTCAAAAACTTCTTCGCTTCGGCTCCCGGTTTTTTGTCTCCCTATCGGCTCTTTGGTTATCTCTTCTTGGTCGTGGCTGTTTTGGTATTGATACGCAAGGGGTATTTTGAGGCGGGAAGTTTTTTGATAGGGCTTGGGATCGTGCCCCTCTCCGCCCTTTTGTATACGATCTTGCCCGTCGAAAATCGGTAGGTTTTCGACGGCTTAGTCTTCGATGTAGTTCTTGATCTTTCTGCCCACTTTTGGGTGCTTGAGCTTTTTGATGGCGCTGCTCTCAATCTGGCGCACCCGCTCTCTTGTGACGTTGAGCTCTTTGCCGATTTCTTCTAGGGTACGATCGCTCTCGTCTGGCATGAGGCCAAATCGCATCCTCACCACCGCTTTTTCTCGCTCGTTGAGGTGGTCCAAGATCTCATCGATCTTTTGTTTCATATCCTCTTTCATAATGACTTCTAAAGGATTTGGTGTGTTTTTATCTTCGATGAAGTCGCCAAATTTCCCATCTTCCTCGTTGCCGATGGGTGCTTCGAGGCTGACGGGCTCTTTGGTGATCTTGATGACGTTTTTGACCTTATCGACCGGGAGTCCCACCTCTTTGGCGATCGTCTCCACATCGGGCTCTTTACCGGTCTCTTGGAGATGCTTTCGCACGATTTTGTTGATGCGGTTGATGGTCTCTATCATATGGATAGGGATCCGAATGGTTCTGGCTTGATCGGCGATGGCGCGGCTGATGGCCTGGCGAATCCACCATGTGGCGTAGGTGGAGAACTTATAGCCCTTTTTGTACTCGAACTTGTCCACCGCTTTCATCAGCCCGATGTTGCCCTCTTGGATGAGATCCAAGAATGGCAGGCCCCGATTGGTATAGCGTTTGGCGATGGAGACGACAAGTCGTAGGTTGGACTTGGCCATGCGGGTCTTCGCCTCTTCGCTGATCTTCTTGCCCCGCTTGATCTGCTCCAAAATCTCCGCCAATTTTTCGGGATCGAGGTTGAAGCCCTTTTTGCTCGCCTCTTTTGCTTGGAAGAGTTTTTTGATATCCATATAGGTGCTCACCATCGTCGCTTCCGGCACTCTTTGGGCGATCTCTTCCTTGCTAAGAGTAGTGATCTCTTCTAGAAGTTTTCGGTGATTCTCTCTTAATTGATCATTGAAAAGGGGAAGTTTGTATTCTAGTTTTTTGAGCTCTTTTTCAAATTCGCTATCACTTTTGAGTGCTGTCTCCATCGATTTGACAAGCTCATTGATAAGCTTGCTGGTGGGACCAAGTTCAAGGAGCTTTTCTTTGAGCTGCTTTTTCTTGAAGGCCACGACAAGCTCGTGGTGAAATTTCTCCTCTGGGCTTGCGTCTTCGGGAAGCTCTTTGTCTCGGACTTTGAGCCACTCTTTTTTGGCCTTTTCCAAAGCTTTGAAGAGCTCGATGATCTTCTTTTCTCTTTTGGTGTATTTGGCCTTTTTCTTGGCCTCTTTGTCGAGATTTTCATCCTCTTCCTCGTCGCTGTCCTCCTCGAAACTTTTAAAGAGCTCCTTGACCCGACGCTCACGATTGATGAGGGGCTCTTTGTAGTCAAGGATGAAGTCGATGAGATATGGTACGGAGCAGATGGCGTCTAGGATGATATCTTCGCCAAGCTCGATCTTTTTGGAAAGCTCGATCTCTTCTTCTTTGGTAAGAAGTGGGATCTGGCCCATCTCTCTAAGATACATCCTCACAGGACTATCGCTGCGGCTCCATTCCAATAGCTCTTTGTCTTTGGTGAGATCGAACTCTTCGGCGAGCTCCTCTTCGGTAAGTTTCTTTCGCTCCTCCTCTTTTTTGGCTCTTTCTTGGATGTTGAGTTTTTTGGCTGCCTCACCACTGGTGATGATATCGACGTTGTATTTCTCTTTGAGTGCCAAGATTTTCTTGGCTTGGGCGAGGGTAGGCTGGCGATCGAAAAGCTCTACCAACTGTTCGTAGGTGACATATCCATCTTTGTGTTCTTTGAAAAACTCTTCTAGTTTTTTGTTGAGATCTTTTGCAGCCATCGCGGTGTAGCTCCTTGAGATGAAGTGGAAAGTGGCGTAAACAAGTGCCCCGATTATACCAAAAAAATTCTTCAAATCAAAGTTTTTGTATTTTGGCGCCGATTTTGCTAAAATCACCAAAAATCTTTAGGAGACTTTATGAACGTCATCACCGGTAAAGTGTGGAAGTTTGGCGATAATATCGATACCGATCTCATCATCGCCGCGCGCTATCTCAACACTTCCGATCCCCATGAATTGGCAAAGCACGTCATGGAAGACGCCGATCCGGAATTTGTCAAAAAACTTCAGCCCGGCGACATCATCGTCGCTGGAGAGAATTTTGGATGCGGCAGCAGCCGAGAGCACGCCCCCATCGCTCTCAAAGCCGCCGGAGTGGCTGCAGTGGTGGCCAAGAGTTTTGCCAGGATCTTCTATCGCAATGCTTTTAACATGGGACTGCCCATCTTCGAGCTGCCTGATGCCGACAAGATAGCCGAAGGCGATCTCATCACCATCGATATGGACAAAGGGGTGGTCAAGGATATCGACAAGGGCGTGGAGTATAAGTTCGCCCCCATTCCTCCTTTCATGCAAGAGCTCTTGGCGTGCGGGGGACTCATCAACTACGCGAAAGCCCAAATGGTAAAGGCGAAACAATGAAACGATATACGGTAGCCCTCATCAAGGGCGACGGCATAGGGCCAGAGATCATCGACGAAGCGGTGAAGGTGCTGGATGCAGTGAGCGTCAAGGAGGGATTTGAGATCACCTACAAAGAGGCGTTGCTCGGCGGTGCCGCCGTCGATATGACCGGCGATCCTATACCGGATGAGACTATCGAGATCGCCAAAAGCGCCGACGCGGTGCTCTTTGGCGCGATCGGAGGGCCGAAGTGGGACGATCTGCCAAGAGATAAGCGCCCTGAGACCGGCCTTTTGAAACTTAGAAAAGCTCTCGAGGTCTTCGCCAACCTTCGTCCCGTCACCGTCTATGACGAGCTTGTCAACGCATCGACTCTGAAGCCCGAAGTCATCAAAGGCACGGATCTGATGGTGGTGCGCGAGCTCATCGGTGGCATTTACTTCGGCCAGCCAAGGGCTTATGAGGAGGATCGTGCCTACAACACGATGGTCTATACCAAAGAAGAGGTCCGCCGCATCGCCAAAAAGGCTTTCGAGATCGCCATGAAGCGAAACAAGAAGGTCACCTCCGTCGATAAAGCCAACGTGCTGGAAGTGAGCCAGCTTTGGCGCGATGTGGTGAGCGAAGTGGCCCGTGAGTATCCGGAGGTGACGTTGGAACATATGTACGTAGACAACGCCGCCATGCAGCTGGTGCGCGATCCCAAGCAGTTTGATGTGATTTTGACAGGCAATATCTTCGGCGATATATTGAGCGACGAGGCCAGTATGCTCAGCGGCTCCATCGGGCTTTTGCCAAGTGCCAGCATCGGAGAGCGCTACGGGCTTTACGAGCCGATTCACGGAAGCGCTCCCGACATCGCTGGGCAAGGTATCGCCAACCCCATCGCCACGATTGCCAGTGCCGCCATGATGCTCAAGTATCAATTTGGCGAGGAAAAAGCGGCTAAAAGGATCGACGAAGCCATCAAGCAGGCCCTCAAAGAGGGGTATCGCACCAAGGATCTGGCCTCGTTCGACGCCAAAGAGGTGGTGACCACCTCCGAGATGGGTTCCATCATCGCCCAGTATGCAAGCGAACTTTAAGCACGAGGAGCGCTATCCTCAACTTTTTTCCTATCTTCCACCCCAGCTTCACGAGCGACTGGAGTATCTGCGCTCCTTCTTCGCTCCCTATACCGATAGAGTCTATATGGTCGGCGGCGCGGTGCGGGACATGATCCGAAAGAATCTGGGCCAAAGCGACGATCCCATCGTCGATCTCGATATCGAAGTCTACGGCGTCGATCCTCAAACTTTTGAGAAGCTTATGGAAAGGCTCTTGGCCAAAGGGGTCGGCAAGAGCTTTTTCGTCTACAAATGGGGAGAAGGCATCGATATCTCCTTGCCCCGTATCGAGAGCAAGATTGGGCGCGGACATAGGGGATTTGCGGTGGAGTTGGCCAAGAATGAGAGGGAGGCTAGCCTTCGTCGTGACTTTCGTATGAACGCCTTGATGCTCAATATTTTCGATGCAAAACTATTGGACTTTTGGGAAGGGGTGGAGGATATCAAGATGCGGCGTATTCGCATCATCGATCCCCAAAAGTTCAAAGAGGATAGCCTAAGAGTCCTTAGAGGGATGCAGTTTAGCGCGAGGTTCGGGTATAGGATCGAGCCAAGAAGCTGCGAGGTGATGAGAGAGATAGCCTTGGACGATCTAAGCAGCGAGAGGATATTTTGGGAGTTTGAGAAGATGTTTGGGGCTTCTTTTTTGCACTATGGACTTTTTGCTTTGCAAACGCTTGAAATCGATCGTAAAATTTTTGGCTTTTCTTTTGGTAGAGGGTTCTTTTTCAAATCCGCTTTGGAGTTGGCCAAAAACAAGGAGCGGTTTGAAAAGGAACTCTATAAATTCTACTTTCTTTTTATCGTCGCCAAAAACGCCCACAAGAGGTTCGAGCTCTTTTTGGAGGCTCTATCTACTCCCAACGAATACTACAAAGCTTTTCGAGGCCAAAAATATCTGCCAAAGCGGCGTAGCGATCGCTTTTTGGCGGCGTTGGCTATGCGCTATCCTCTCAAATCGTGGCTTGGCAACTACAAAGAGGACGTCAAAGCTAGAGCGAAAAGATTTGGATTTTGGGAGGAGAAGTTCGCTCCTGTAAAAGCCGCGGATCTGCTCAAAGAGGGGTATAGCGGCAAGGAGCTGGGAGAGGAGCTAAGACGCCGCACACTCAAAATCATCAAAGAAAGGTTTCGCGCATGAAGACATACAGGGTTTTGATCGACTCCAAAGATGAAAAGGGTCTTGTATATCGCATCTCCAAGGTCTTTTTCGAAAACGATCTCAATATCGAAAAAAACGACGAGTTCGTGGATGAGGAGAACAACAAGTTCTTTATGCGAAGCGTGGTCAAAGGCAAGATCGAACGAGATCTCTTACAAAAAAAGCTCCAAGAAGCACTCCCCGCCCACGCCAATATCAAGGTGATCACGCCCAAAAAGAAGAAGATCGTCGTGATGGCGACCAAAGAGAGCCATGTCCTTGGAGACATCCTCATTCGCCACTACGACGGGGAGCTGCCGGTTGATATCGTGGCGGTGGTGAGCAATTACGACTATCTGCGCCCGTTGGTGGAGAAGTTCAAAATAGACTACTTCCATGTGCCCCATACTGATCTTTCCCGAAGCGAGCATGAGGAGAAGATCTTGGCTTTGCTGGAGATGTTCGAGCATATCGACTATATCGTTTTGGCCAAATATATGCGGATCTTGACGCCAAATTTCGTCCAAAAGTACGAAAACCGCATCATCAACATCCACCACTCCTTTCTCCCAGCTTTCATCGGCGCCAATCCTTACAAACAAGCTTATGATCGTGGAGTCAAAATCATCGGCGCCACCGCACATTTCGTCAACAACAACCTCGACGAGGGTCCCATCATCGCGCAAGACGTGATGAGCGTCGATCATACCTTCAGCTGGCAGGAGATGCGAAAAGCCGGCAGAGACGTGGAAAAGGTGGTGTTGGCCAGAGCCTTGAAGCTGGCGGTAGAGGATCGCATCTTCGTCTACGCCAACAAGACGGTGATCTTTTGATGTTCAACGTAGTGCTTGTCCATCCCCAAATCCCGCCGAACACCGGCAATATCGGCCGGCTTTGCGTCAATACCGGATCGACGCTCCATATCGTCAAGCCCATAGGATTCGATATCGACGACAAAGCCGTCAAGCGCGCGGGGCTGGACTACTGGGATAAGCTCGATTTGGTGGTGTGGGAGAGTCTGGATGAATTTATCCAAAATGTCGATCTAAATCGCTGCTTTTTCGCCACCACCAAGAGCCAAAAGCCCTATTTCGAGGCTACGTTCAAACCCGGAGACTATATGGTGTTTGGGAGCGAGACGATGGGGCTGCCGATGGAGCTGATGGAAAAGAGGTGGCAAAATGCCGTGACTATCCCCATGACCAAAGAGGGCCGAAGCCTCAATCTGGCGGTGAGCGTCGGCATCATCCTCTATGAGGGGATTCGGCAAAATTTCAAGGAGTTTGGATGAAAGATGTGATCGATACCATCGTGCTTATCGCTTTCGTGCTCTTTATGATCTGGATCGTGGTGGGATACCACCACCAAAAAGGGCACCATAAGCGAGGTGAAAAGTAGTTTTGGATAAAATTGGGCTAAAAAAAGGGTTTTGATGCAAGAGCCTCTACTCATAGAGATCGGTGTCGAAGAGCTTCCCGCCGTTCCTTTTTTAAAAGAGCTTCCAAATATCGAAAAGAAGTGGCGAAAGGTCTTAGAAGAATACGGCCTAAAAAGCGATTTTGAGTTTTTCTATACGCCGAGGCGCTTGGTGCTGTGGCACAAGGCTTTTCCAATCAAGCAAGAGACCACATACGAGGAGTTCTTCGGCGCTCCCGTGGCCATCGCATTCAAAGATGGCGAGCCGACCAAGGCGGCTTTGGGATTTGCGAAGAAGGTGGGGGTGCCACTGGAGGAGATTGGCAGGGCCCAGCGCAAGGGTGAGGAGATTCTCTACTACAAAAAAGAGATTCCGGGAAGTCTTAGTGAAGAGATCTTGCCTCAAATGATCGAGCAGTGGCTCAAAAGCCTCAACTTTGGTAAAACGATGCGCTGGGGAAGCCTCAAAGAGGAGTTTATCCGTCCGGTGCGCTGGGGTATTATCAATCTTGGTGAGCGCTTCATCGAAGCGAGGCTCTATGGCATCACCACCTCCAACACTACGCGGGTGCATCGAAGTATAAGCTTGGAGCCCGTCAAGGTGAGCGGGGCTCAAGACTATTTCGAGACTCTCAAAAATGGGGGCGTGATTCTCTATCAAGAGGCAAGATATGAAAAGATCGATGCCGGATTTAGCCAGATCGAGCGAGAGGGCGTAGTAATCGATCGAGACGAGGAGCTTTTGGCGGAGGTGGTGGCGATCACCGAGTTTCCCACTCCTTTAAAAGGAGCGTTTGAAGAGAAGTTTTTGGAGCTGCCCCCAGAAGTGATAATTACCAGCATGAAAGAGCATCAGCGCTACTTTCCTATCTTCAAAGAGGGCAGACTCCAAAACGGCTTTGTCGTCGTAAGCAACGCCTATACCGACGATTTTACTCCTATCGTCAAAGGCAACGAGCGGGTGCTAAGAGCTAGGCTGAGCGACGCGCTCTTCTTTTGGCACAACGATCTAAAAAAGGGGCTCGATTTTGAGGGTCTTAAAGATGTGGTCTTCATGGATGAGCTTGGAAGCCTCTTTGATAAAGAGATACGAGAGCTCAAAATCGCGCAACATCTTTTCGTAAAATACCAAGATCGCTTCAGCGAGCCCGGAGCTGCAAAGGCACTTCTTGAAAGAGCGGTGATGCTAAGCTACGCCGATCTTCTTACTGAGATGGTCTATGAGTTTACGGAGCTTCAAGGCGTCATGGGCTACTACTACGCCTTGGCCCAAGGAGAGGATGAGCAGGTGGCTCTGGCCATCAAGGAGCAGTATCTGCCAAGCGGCGAGGAGAGTGAGCTGCCAAGTTCGCTCTTTAGCGCGATTGTGGCTATGAGCAAGAAGCTCGATACTTTGATGGCGCTCTTTAGTATCGGCAAGATTCCTACCGGATCACGCGATCCTTTCGCCCTTCGCCGAGCCGCCAACGGCGTGATCCGTATCGCATTGGCTTTTGGTATGCATCTGGATATCTCCAAAATTTTCGATGAGCTAAAGGACGAATACAAGCCCTTCGATACCAAAGAGCTTGAGCGGTTTTTCATCGAGCGGCTCTATCAGTTTTACGATCTCAATCCATCCCTCATAAAAGCGGTGATAGAGAGTGGCGAGAGGGATTTGGTGGAGCTTGATAAGAAGATAAAAGCATTGGCCGCTATCGTGCGAAGGGGTGATTTCAAAGAGATTTTTACCACCTTCAAACGAGTTGCCAATATCGTCAAGGATGTCGATACCAAAAGACATGAAGTGGATGAAAAGCTCTTTGAGAGCGAGTATGAGAAGCGGCTGTGGGAGCGCTTTGAGAGCGTGCGAGCGAAAGAGTATGAGGATTATGAAGCGAAACTGAGCGCACTCTTTGGCCTAAAAAGCGATATCGATCGCTTCTTCGATCATGTCCTTGTCAATGCCGAAGATGAGCGGCTGCGCCGCAATAGGAAAAATCTCATCGCTTCGATTTATAATGAGTTCAAAAAGATAGCCGATATCAAAGAGATAAGTGTATAAGGCAATATCATGGTCAAAAAAATAGTAAGGCCCAAGAAGAGAAGAATCGAAATCGAAATTCCTAAAGAGTATGTCGATAAAGAGATTGTTATCTCTATCAAGCCTGTAGGGGAAGATATTATAGAAAAGACACGAGGTATACTAAAAATCGATATAAAACAGTGGGAAAAAAAGCGCGAAGATGAGTGGGATAGAGTTTTTGATTGATTCAAATATATTGATCTATCATCTTAATGGAGAAGAAAAAGCTACGAGGTTTTTAAAGGAGAATTTCGATAAAAGCGCTATTTCAATTATTACATATTTAGAGGTTATGAATTTTGATTTTCCAACGCAAGAGGTAGCTGATAGTGTTGAAGCGCTTTTAAAACGTTTTTTGATTTTAAATGTGGATATAAAAATCGCGCAAAAAGCTATTGAAAATAGAAGAAGAAAAAAAATCAAGCTTCCAGATAATATCATCTTAGCAACAGCTCAAATATATCATCTCAAACTTGTTACAAGAAATTTAGGGGATTTTTTTGATATAGAAGTGGTCAATCCGTATGTATGACTATTGTATCATAGGAGCTGGGAGTGCCGGAGTCCATACCGCCTACTTTCTTCAAAGATTTGGCGCGAAGGTGGCCGTCGTCGAAAAAGGGGCGGTGGCCGCAGGAGGAAGCGGAGCGGCGGGAGCTTTTGTTTCTCCTAGACTTGGTAGGGGCGGGCCTATCCAGCGCTGGAGCAACGAGGCTTTTCAATTTTGCGTCAAATTCTATGAAAAGACTCCTTTTTTCTATCAAACGGGGCTTTTGAGGCTACCAAAAGAGGGTGAAGATTTCGATTCTTTCGAGCCCTTTATCGATGTGAAGTATGAGAGAAAAGACGGGGGCTTCTACTTTCCACAAGCCGGGATCGTCAAAGCCAAGGAGCATTTGGAGTCGCTTTTGGAAGGGATCGATACCTTCTACTTCGAAGCGAAGCCTATCAGAAAAGATGGCTACTGGGAGGTTGGCAGACTCAGGGCAAAAGAGATTGTCCTTGCTACCGGAAGCGATGATGAGCTTTTGAGGGTGCCCTATCTTTCTATCGGCAAGACCTCCGGTGTGCGCTTCGATGTAAGAAGCGATCTGGCGCTATCCTACAATATCCATAAAAAGGTATCGGTCTCCGCCAATATCGACGGCATCGTGGCTATCGGAGCGACGCACCATAGGCTGGGCTCCAAAAATCCTGCCTCAAATCCTTTGAGCCTTTTTGAGGAGGCAAAGAGGATGGTGGGGGAGTTTCGTTACGAGATAGAGCAGATGTATTGTGGTGTCAGAAGCAGTGTCAACGATCATCTGCCCGTGATTGGTTCATTGTATGATCTAAAAAGTATGCCAAGGGATTGGCGAAAAATCGATGGAAGCTCTTTACCAAAAAGCGGACGATATATTATCGGAGGACTGGGAGGGAGAGGGTTTGTTTTTGGTCCCTTTGCGGCGATGCTCTTGGCGAGGTATCTTCTCTACGACGAGCCTCTGCCCGAGGAGCTCAATGTCGTTCGCTTTATCAAACGCTATATCAAAAGAGGTGGAAGATGAGAGGAATCGTGCTACTCAATATGGGAGGCCCCAACAACTTGGACGAGGTTGAGCTCTTTTTGAAAAATATGTTCAACGACGAAAATATCCTTACTATCAAAAATAGGCTCCTTCGAAAGTTTGTGGCCTATATGATCACAAACGCAAGGAAAAACGAGGCGAAGAGAAACTACGAAGCTCTTGGAGGCAAGAGCCCTTTGAACGACTACACCGACAAGCTCATAGCAAAACTCCAAAAAAAGCTTCCCGATCACACCATAACCAAGGCGATGCGCTATACGCCCCCTTTTGCTAAAGACGCTATCAAAGAGCTTTTGTATCACAACGTCAAAGAGGTCTATCTTTTGCCTCTTTATCCCCACTACTCCACGACGACGACCAAGTCGAGTTTGGAGGATTTCTACAACACCGCCAAAGGGGTCGGCTATCACGCCAGATTTCACGATATCGCCAACTTCTACGAAAACAGGCTCTACAACAAGGCGATTATCGAGCGGATTGACGAGGCGATGGAGGGAAGAGATACCAAAGAGTTCGATCTTATCTTTAGCGCCCACTCTTTGCCAAAATCTATCGTCGATAGGGGTGATCCCTATCTTTTTGAGGTGCAAGAGCATGTGGAGATTCTCAAAGACCTTCTTGGCAGCAGGTTCAACAACTATCATTTAGCTTTCCAATCCAAACTTGGTCCTGTAAAGTGGCTGGAGCCCTCCTTGGAAGAGAAGCTCAAAGAGATAAAAAACAGGCGAGTCCTTATCTATCCTATCTCTTTTATCCTCGATAACTCTGAGACTCTTTTTGAGCTTCATGTCGAATATAAAGAGATAGCTAAAACTTTGGGGTATGAGGAGTATCGAGTGGCAAGTTGTGTCAATGATAGCGATACCTTCGTCGAGGCCCTTGTGGATATCTATAAGAAGATGTAGTATAATTGTCATATGTCAGACAAAGGAGTAAGTATGACAAAGCGTATTGGTATTCGAGAATTGGCAAGAAATACGAAAATACTCGATGAATACGACATCATAGAGATAGAAGATAAGCGAAACAAAGAGTTCAAGGGTATTTTCGTCTCTGCCAAATGGGCGAAATGGGTCGAAGAGGAGATAGAGAAAAAAAAAGCCCAAGAAGCCAAAAAAAGAGTGGAGAAGATTTTGCGATTTGCCGGAATGCTTGATGGAGAGATAGCAGATTTGAGCGCCAAGGATATCCGAAAAAAGAGGGCAATGGAGATCGCAAAGCGTGGCAAAGATATTTCTTGATACCAATATTGTCATAGACTATATAGAAAGGACCAGACCAAATCATGACAAAGCGGTTCGAATCCTTGAGATGATTGCTGTAAAAGGGTGGAATATCTGCATAAGCGAAGATATGTTGACGACGATATACTATATTGCCCGATCAAAAGAGAAGGTATTGCGATTTTTTCAAGCGATTGAAGAAGAGTGGGAGATACTCTGTTTTGATGGTAAAGTGCGCAAAGAGGCATACAAAAAAGCTCTTGAGAGCGGAGAAGATTTTGAAGATTTGATTCAGTGTCTATCTGCGTTGCACCATGGATGTGACTATTTTTTGACCAGTGATAGAAGTTTTCAAAATTGTGGTATAGAGATTGTGACCTATGAAGATATATTGGAGTAACTATGGTAGGATATATCTACGATCCCATTTTTACCCTACACGGCAGTGATGAGCATATCGAAAACCGCTTTCGAGTTGAAACTATCCATCAAGTAGCCCAAAACTTTCCCTTGATGCGTTATCCAGTGAGAAAAGCTACGAAAGAGGAGCTCAAAACCATCCATGAGGCGCACTATGTGGATTGGGTCGAGAGGGCTTATGAAGAGGGGTATCGATTTATTTTAAATGAAGATACGCTCCTTACGCCTAAAAGTTTCGAAGTGGCGAGTTTCGCCGCCGGATCTACGATGCCGATCGTGGATGCTTTTACAAGGGGCGAGATTCGCAGGGCTTTTCTCAATATCCGCCCTCCCGGCCACCATGCTGAGCGTAAAACGGGGCAGGGCTTTTGTATCTTCAACAACATCGCCCTCATGGCCCGATACGCCCAGTCCCAAGGCTTTGGAAAAGTGGCCATTATCGACTTTGACGTGCACCATGGCAACGGGACGCAAGATATCTTCTACGAAGACGATACGGTGCTTTTTTTTAGCTCACACGAGCGCAACAACTACCCCTACTTTACCGGAAGCGAAGAGGAGAGGGGTGCTGGAAGAGGAGAAGGGTATAATATCAACAAACCCTACGGGGATTATTGCAGCGACGAGGAGATTTTGAGAATTTATGATGATCTTCCTACGTGGTTCGAGCCCGATATCGTGCTGGTGAGTGCCGGGTATGATCTGATGAAGGATGAGTTTATCTCAACGGCTCAGATAACTTTTGATGGACTTCGAGGCGTTATTCGCAAGATTTTGGACTTTGCGGGTGATAAGCCGATAGCCTTTTTGCTCGAAGGTGGTTACAACTTAGAAAGCCTTGGACGAAGCGTTGAGGTGACGTTGGAGGAGTTGACGAAATTTGATACAATGTAGAAAAAATAAGGAAAGGCTATGAGAGTTATAATCTTTGCTTCTATTTTTACTCTTTCGCTCTTTGCCAATATCTTTGCCGGGCCCGGTGTCAAGAAGTCGATGGAGATCAAAGGAGATTTCGCTGAAACGAAGCAGTGTATTCGCTGTCATCTCGATATCTACGAGGAGTATAGAAGCTCGCCCCATTTCAACTCCACTATCTACCGCGATGAAGTGCATAGGAAGGTCTTTGAAAAGTATGTCAAAGCTACCGGTGCCAAGGAGTATAAGTGCGCCAAATGTCACACTCCTGAGCTCAAGGATAAAACCATCGCCAATTTTGATAAAAATCGTGAGCTCATAGATGAAGCGGTAGCGTGTGCTTATTGCCATAGGATCGAAAAGATAGAGCACCACCCAAAAGCCAACAAAAACATCATCCTGCCCAAAAAAGGGGTCTACTATGGCACCAGAGAGCCCCAAACCAGGTCCGATTACCACAAGATAATCAACACCAACCCTATCCACAAAAACGGCGATACCTGTATGGGATGCCACTCCCACAAACAAAATGCCCACGGGTTCGTGGTGTGCAGGACCGAGAGCAACAACACCATGAAGCAAAACTGCGTCACCTGCCATATGCCCCAAGTCCCCGGGAGTCTAAGCGATAGGGTCAATACTCCTACCCACGCCTATCACGGCTTTGCCGGTCTCCAGAGCGATCCTAAAAAACTTGCTAAGTATATCCATATCGAGCTTGTAAGCAAAAATCCTCTTACCATAGCTATCAAAAACGACGCTCCTCACGCTTTGTTGCTCCATCCTTTGAGGGTGTTGAGGCTCAAAGTGGCGGTGCAGGATAAGAATGATACGAAAACCTTTGAAAAGAGCTTCGTGCGTCTTATCGGAAAAGATGGCAACCCGACACCTCCTTGGGTGGCTACCGAAGTGGTCAAAGATACGATGATAAAAAAAGGAGAGCGTAGGGTAGTCAAGTTTGATATAGACGCCGGTGATGCGGTTATCGATGTGGAGCTTGGAGTTTTTAGGGTCAATCCCAAGATGGCTAAGAAGCTTGGCGTAAAAAGCGGGTATGTTGTCTTAAAAAGAGAGCGTTTTTGAGTTGGCAAGAGATATTTAGGGAGGTTTTGAAGCGAAAGAGGCTCTTCTTCGGCGCTCAAGCTCTGGCGCTTTTGGCGGTATTGGCCAGTGTGCCCACGCCTCTTTTGATGCCTCTTTTGGTCGATGAGGTGCTTCTTCACAAACCGGGCAGACTCATCGCTACTATCGACGCTCTCTTTGGAGAGGGGAGCCCATTTTTCTATACGATGGTGGTGCTCATAGCTACATTGCTGCTTCGAGGACTCTATACGCTCTTTCAGATCCTTCAGACCAAAATCTTCCAGACCATCTCAAAAGAGATAACCTTTGGTATAAGAAAAAGAGTTTTGGAGCATCTCAAGCGTGTCTCTATGAGCGAGTTCGAGCTTCTTGGAAGCGGCGCGGTGGCGAGTCGGCTCATCACCGATATCGATACGATCGACGCTTTTTTGAGCGGGAGTATCTCTAAGCTGCTTATTTCGGTGCTGACCCTTCTTGGCGTATCGGTGGTGCTTCTTTCTATTCATTGGAAACTGGCCCTTTTTATCCTCTTTCTCAATCCTTTGGTGGTGGTATTTTCCGCCAAATTCGCCAGAAAAGTAGCGAAGCTCAAAAAGGAGCAAAACAGCGCTATCGAGGCGTTTCAGTCGGCATTGACGGAGACGCTGGAGCTTTTTGAGCAGATTCGAGCGGCCAACAAGGAGAACTATTTTTTTGGAAGGCTTTTTAGAGTCATCGAAGATGTCAAGCTTAAATCAATTCGATTCGCCTACAAAAGCGAAGCGGGGATGCGGCTGAGTTTTTTGATATTTGTGAGCGGTTTTGAGATATTTCGAGCCGCCGGGATTATCGCCGTAGCTTATAGCGATCTGAGCATCGGGCTTATGATGGCGATATTTGGCTATTTGTGGTTTATGATGACGCCGATTCAAGATATCATCAATATCCAATACGCCAAAAAAAGCGCCGACGTGGCTCTTGGGCGCATCAACGCTCTTTTGAAGCTTCAAACGGAACCCGCTTTTCCTCACAAGAAAAACCCCTTCGCCAAGCCCAACCCCATAGAGATACGCTTGGAGCATGTGAGCTTCTCCTACGGCGACAAGGAGGTTTTAAAAGATTTGAGCATGACGATTCCGGCACGAAAGATGAGCGCCATCGTTGGAGCGAGCGGGAGTGGGAAGACAACATTGGCTAGGCTTTTGGTAGGCTTCTACGCTCCTACGAAAGGGGATATCTACTACAACGGCGTCAATCTCAAAGAGATAGGTCTGGACGTGGTGCGCCAAAACGTATCTCTCGTGCTCCAAACGCCTCAGCTCTTCAACGATACCATCCTCTTCAATCTGACATTGGGGGAGGAGTATCCCAAAGAAAAGATCGAAAAAGCTCTCAAGATGGCGCAAATCTACGATGTGGTGATGAGCCTGCCCCAAGGCCTCAACTCTTTGGTAGGCAAGGGAGGCGTGAGGCTAAGCGGCGGGGAGAGGCAAAGAATAGCGATAGCTCGTATGATACTCCAAGAGCCAAAAGTCGTGATACTCGACGAGTCCACTTCGGCTATCGATATGGAGACGGAGAAGCTTCTTTTTTGCGATCTTAAGCCTTTCTTGCAAGAGCGCACCACCATCCTCATAGCCCACAGGCCTTCGACTATCGAGGAGGCGGACGAGCTCTTCTTCTTGCAAAACGGCAAACTTGTCAAAAAGATGAGCTTCGCCGAATATAAAGAGAGTTTAAGGCAAAATTTTTGTATACTATAAAAAACCTAAAGGATGCGCTATGGAACTGCCAAAAAACCTTAAAGAGCTCAAAGAGTACGTAGCCGAAAACTTCGCCAAACTCTCCGCTGAAGCGCAACTCGAACTTCTTAAGACGCTTCATAAATTTATAAAAAATGAGGAGATTGTCAAAAAGGAGCTCGAGCTTGAGCAAAAGCTTCTCGATGAGGAGAAGGCGACGAAGATCTGCGCTATAGACGACGAAGAGGCGGCCATTCAAGAGGAGATCTTGGAAGAAATCCGAAAGCACAATCATATCGATGTGCATATGTTCAAAGATGCAAGTGACGATCCAAGAGATGAAGATGCAAAATATGTAGACAAGACGATGGATAGGATACCAAACGACCCCAATGATCCACTGGCCGATTATCTCGATGAGCTTGAGCAAGAGGAAGAACCAAAAACATAAGTGGCGACCCCAGGGGGACTCGAACCCCCGTCACCGCCGTGAAAGGGCGGTGTCCTAACCGCTAGACGATGGGGCCTTCGTGAAGGCTTCGTAAAT
>PUXX01000003.1 GCA_009659895.1 Campylobacterota bacterium | reverse complement strand
AAATGCAGTTTTAAAAAATTCTCCTACTTACGGCTTAATTGCTTTAGAGGGTACCTCCGCACTTATGAAATCCATATGGCCAAAATATAGAAGAGACCTGCAAAACACTGCTCAAGTGCCACCAACGACCTTGACACAAACGCAAACCCCCCAAAGCGTCACCGTTCCGCTTTCCAACAAAGCCAAACTCCTTCTTATCATTCTCATCGCCTTGGCCTCCATGCTTACATACAAAAGAGCCGGAGCCTAAAGCTTTGGCTCATCTCTTTTGAAATTTAATAATAATCGACAAACACAAAAAGAAAGTGCTTGCTACCATCTATCCCAATAAAATATCCTCTATCACCCATGAACTTGCCAAAAAATTGCCAGAAAATATAGAAACTAAAAAGGTTAAAGCCGAAACCCAAACACACTCCCTTCCCCGTAACGGCTCTTTATCTCGAGTTTCGATCCGTGCAGCTCTAAGATGTAGCTGACGATATAGAGTCCAAGCCCCATAGAGTTGTCCCAGCTGTTTTGCACCCTATAAAACTTCTTGGTGATCTTTTCGATCTCTTGGGGCCGTAGCCCTATACCTCGATCTTCTACCTCCACCTTCCCCTCTTGCGTCCTGATATAGACCTCTTTTTGAGAGTATTTGAGGGCGTTGTCCAGTAGATTTTCGATAGCGGCCACGATCATCTGGCGATCGGCTTCCACCTCGAAAGGGTGACAATCGACGACGATACGGCGATCGGGATACTTCTCACTCATAAATCGCACCGCCTCTTCCACGGCGTCGCAAAGCCCAAAACGGCTCTTTTGGGGTTCGAGCTTGCCGCTTTGGAGCTTCATCGCAAGCGCCAATCTATCGATCATATAGCTGATTTTTTCGCTGGCGTTGAAGATCTTTTCTAAAAAGCGCTTCCTTAGATGCGGAGGCATATCGGGATCGCCGATAAGGGTCTGGGCATAGCCGTGAATGACGGCGACGGGATTTTTGAACTCGTGGCTCATGGCGGAGATGAGATCGTTGCGCTGGCGGGAGAGCTGTTTTATCTTTTTGGTGAACTTCTCTTTCTTCTCCTCTCTCTTTTTGAGTTTTCTGGCCAGTTTGTTGAGGTTTTGGGCGATCTCGTCGAACTCTTTGGCGAATTTCGCCCGAAATACCGCCCCGTACTCTTTCTTTGCCAGCCGCTCCACGTAGGCGCTGATGGAGTCGATTTCCGATTTGATCTTGCTACTTAGAAGATAAGCGGCCAATAGCGCCGCCGCCAAAAAGAGCCCGAATAAGAAGATGAACTTCATCCAAAAACGCAAAAAGTCATGCTCGATAGCCTCCAGCGGATAGGCCAGTCGCACCACTCTATCCTCGCCGGCTCTTGCGACATAGAGAAGATTTTGCCCCAGCGTCTTGGAGTAGCGCACGCTGCTTCCCCATCCTTTTTGGAGCGCCTCTTGGATCTCCGGGCGGGCGAGGTGGTTCTCCATCTCCTCCTTGTCGTATCTGCTCTCGGCCAGCACCCTCCCTTTGGGATCGACGATGGTGATACGACTTCCTATCTGGCGATCGAGCTCTTTGACCACCTTATCGTCGATCCCCTCTTTAGCCACGATACGCTCCACCAGCAGCAGCTCCTTTTGGAGTCTGTCGTGATAGTTGCGCAGCTCGATCCTCTCGATCCCGTAGTAACTCGCCACACTCACCAGCACAAAGAGCAAAAAGAGCATGACGGCAACGTAGGAGAAGAAGATCTTATGAAGCCTCAGCACAATTTATATCCTACCCCCCGAACCGATTCGATGTAGTTCTTGGTCTTGTCGGGATCGATTTTTTCTTTGAGCCGTTTGATGGCGACGTTGACGCTTCTTTCTTGCTTCGTATCCTCCCAGACGTGCTCTAATAGATACTCCCTCGAAAGCGTGCGGCATCGGTTCTTGACAAGCTCGAGCAGCAGTCGAAACTCCAGCTTGGTAAGGAGAACTTTTCGCTTGTCGATATAGGCTTCGAAAGAGGCGGGGAAAAGGGTGATGTCACGATAGGCGAGGCGCTCTTGGGTTTGGGGTTTGGTGCGTCTTAGTAGAGCTTTGACGCGCAGCAAGAGCTCCGTAAAGTTGAAAGGCTTGGTGACGTAGTCGTCGCATCCTCGCAAAAACCCCTCTTCGATATCCTTGGCGCTATCCTTGGCGCTTAAGAATATGACGGGCAGATCGTATCCTTGGCGGCGCAGCTCTTGGACGAACTCGCTCCCCTCCCACCCTTTGAGATTGCGATCGACGATGAGCAGATCGGCCCCCTCCTCGTCCAAAAAGGCTTGGACCCTCTTGGGGCTCAAGAAGCCCGTCACGTCGTATTCGCTCGCAAGCCGATACTCCAAAAGCTCCAAGAGATCGGGCTCATCCTCGATGATGACGATTTTGGCTCTCATCGCACGTCCATATCCTCGATATAGCCTTTGCCGTCGCTGGCCCAAAGCCGTACTCTCTCTTTCTCCTCCTCGCTGAGTTTCGCGTCTGGATGGAGCCAGAGATACTGGGGCGGCGGCATCGCCATGAAGACGCTGCGAAAGATCCGCTTTTTGAGCTCTTTTTTTCTTTGCTCGTCATACTCTTGCCAGATACTAAAATTAAGCGCCTTTCTTCCTTCGATCACGTCTCGCCGCACCACCCACTTCATCGGTGCTACGTCGGCATACCACGGCCATCTGGTCTCGTTGGAGTGGCAGTCGTAGCAGCTGCGCCGAAAGATCTCCATCACCTCCTTTGGAGCTTGTATCTCTTTATCTGGTTCGACCGGGGGATTCTCTTTTTCATAGGAGGGTATGAGTTGCATAAGTCCAAAAATAACCGCTAAAATCAATACATAGCGCACGAAGCTCGCCATGCAACTCCTTTTTTGCGTAGAGTATATCAAAATTAAATGAATTTAATTTTTTCTATTGTAGAATGGTTATAATGTTTAATTTTAATATATTATATTGTATCAAAGGTTTCTCATGAAAACAGTACGTCCATTTCTTTTTATGATATTTTATCTCTTTTTTACTGTATCCATTAATGCTGACGATAGAGTGAACGAAATTGTAAACCAACTCAAATCCCTCTCAGGACAAACACTGGAAAATCCGGTGTTGTTCGTGCGATACGGATCCGGTGCTTTTGATTGGCTAGCTGTTACGACGGATGGGAAATTCGCTGCAAAATTAGAAGGTATGAATCCAGATGGAACATTTAAGTACACCATCATCGGCGATCCAAAAGAATATGGACTCAAATTCGATGTCACTTTGACCGGCGTTAAGATCTGGGCACTCTCCAAACCATCCGCAACACAAAATATCACATATGCCAAAACTACGGCGAAAGCAGCGATCAGATCCATAGTAGGTGAAACCGTATCTATCGTTACCGATCTCACTACATCCCTTGTCAAAGATAAAAAAAACATTTCGATACTTCAACTTATACAAAAGCAGATTCCAGCTATCAAAAAGAGTCATACACGATCGTATGAAACGAAAGAGTGCCCCGCCGGAGGCTATATATCGAGCTCTTACTCCTCCTCCAGCGCCACATTGATATTCGACTCCTGTACCGACTATGACGGTGGTACGGCAGACGGAAAGATCACCTTTTTAAAGCTCGGACCCAGATCCCTCAAAGCCGTTTTCGAAGATTTTCGCTACAGTTTAGATGAAGGTGAACTCTATATGCCCTCGGCTACGCTGCAATTTATGATAGATTATAACGATGAAATCACCTCTTTTACGTTTTATTTCGACTACGCTAAAAATAAATATTATCCTACCGACTACTGGTCCGAATTTCGAAACTATAAAATCTCTTCGAAAATAGTCGATAGAGTTATCTATACGGAGGTTTACGGCGATATAAGAACCAGCTGTTTGAATGAGTGGACACAAATAAAGACTCTGCGTACCATAGAGCAGTATCTATATCGAAGCTGTCCCCATAGAGGAACTATTATGGCTCTTAATAGCCAGACAGATATAGCTATCCATTTTAAGGATGGCGGAGCTATCGATGTGGTGGATAATATTACAGCAAACATTATCGATCAGTATGAAAGCTGCACACAAATAACAGATACAGAACCTCCGGCATGCCGAAGGTAGGTTTTCTATTCTTGCAGCTCTCTTATATCCAAATACTCACCACTTGGATACTCCAGTAGCTTCGCAAACGTATCGGCCAGTAAGATCGCCGCGTCTTTTGGATCGAGCCTTTTGGACTCCATCAAGCGCTTCACCACCGGAAACTTCACCGGATCGGCGTGGCTTAAGATATGTTTCATCATCGGCGTCTCCACGAGGCCTGGAGCCAAGGCGCTAAGGTGCGTGTAGGGCATCTCGGCGGCATAGAGCTTGATGAGCATATTGAGCGCCGCTTTGCTAAGAGCGTAGGCGTTCCAGCCTCTGGCGCCGCTGACCGCAGCGCCACTACTGATGGCTACGATCTGCTTGGGAGGGTGGAGCTTGAAGTAGTCCAGGATCACCTTGTTGGCCCAGACGTTGAGATCCATGATCGAGCCTATTTCACTCAAACTGGTCTCGCTCATATCTTTGAGCTCGCCCAAGATACCCGCATTGAGCACGGCGATATCGAGCTCCTTGTCGCCCACGAGATCCCGCATCACTCCTTCGATGCGCTCATGGGCGTGGAGATTGAGAGGAAGGAAGTGGAGATTGGCGAACCCTTCTAAACTCTTGGGCAAGAGACGGCTGACGGCGTAGACCTCTTCGCCCGCTTCCAAATAGAGCTTCGCCAGCGCCTCTCCAAGCCCGCTGCCGATACCTGTGATAAAGACTCTCATAGCTTCTCCTTAATCTATCTGAACGTTGCGCCTATGGTAGCGCTGCACCACATCCGGATCCGGTATGAGGGAGACCTTCGCCTCCTCCTTGCCCTCGTAGGGTACTTGGGAGAGGACGTAGCGGATAGATTCCAGACGGGCCAGCTTCTTGTCGTTGGAGTTGACGATGATCCAAGGGCTGTAGGCGGTGTGGGTGCGGCTAAACATCCGCTCTTTGTATTTGGTGATCTCGTCCCACAGCTCTTGGGCCTTTTTGTCCACTGGGCTTAGTTTCCACTGCTTGAGGGGGTTTCGCATCCGCTCCTCGAAGCGCTTTTTTTGCGTCTCTTTGGAGATACTAAACCAAAACTTTATAAGCATAATCCCGTCATCTATCAAAGCATGTTCGATTTCTGGCACCTCTTTCATAAACTTCTCATACTGATCGTCGCTGCAAAATCCGTAGACCGGCTCGACGATGGCGCGGTTGTACCAGCTCCTATCGAAAAAGGCGATCTCGCCGGGATTTGGCAGATGCTGGAAATAGCGCTGAAAGTAGAACTGCCCCTTCTCCACTTCCGTGGGGGCCGGCAGGGCGACGACACGATATTTTCTTGGATTCAGATGCATCGTAAAGCGTTTAATCGCGCCCCCTTTTCCCGCCGCGTCCCGTCCTTCAAAAATGATCATGAGCCGCTTTTTGTTCTCATAGATCCAGTTTTGCATCTTGATAAGCTCGATTTGGAGCCGCACCAGCTCATCCTCATACTCCACGTAGCGAATCGCCTTTGCGATCTTTTTCTTCTTGACAAGCTGTCTGAGCCCCTTTTGGGTGCGAAGAAGGCGGACTTTGTGCTCGAGATCGTGAAGGACTTGCTGAAGCTCCGGCCTATCGATCCGCTCTTTTAAAAATTTAATATCCTCATAGAGTGTTTTCATGGATCTCCTTTTGAATCTTCTCATAGAGCTCTTGGAGCACCTCCTCAAACTTCGCTTCCGCTTTTTCGACCCTATCCATGAGCGCTTCAAGCTCTCTAGTGTAGCGCTCATTGACAAAAGCGTAGATGGCCGGATTGCTTCTAAGCTCCTCGTAGACCTCGATGCCTAGCTTCGTAGCGTAGATCACGCCCCCTTTTTGGTAGATGTAGCGCCGCTGTTGGAGCTTTTCGATGGTTATCGCGTAGGTCGAGGGCCGCCCGACCCCTCGCTCCTTCATCATCCTCACAATCTCGGCGTAGCTGTATCGTGGCACTTTGGGACGACGCATGAGCTCCTTTTTGGCCTCGATCTCGCCTTCGGGGACCTCTTTGGTTTCTATGGGCACGATCAAGTCTATCCCGTGCTCTACGATACGGCTCAAAAAGCGCACCCTCGCCTCTTTTGCCAAAGCCTTGATAACCGCCTCGATCTCTTCTGCCACCGCCTCTTTCATTTGAGAGGCGATGAAGGTGCGAAAGATAAGATCGTAAAGCTTTAAATGATCCTCCAAAAGCTCTCGCCCCGATAGGCGCAAAAACTCCTCCAAATCCTCCCTATCCATCGCTCTTGTGGGGCGTATCGCCTCGTGGGCTCCGCCACTGGAGGCAAAGGTCCTTGGCACGAAATACTCCTCACCAAAACGCTCCACAATATACTCCTTCGCCACCCCGATCCCAGCAGACGAAACCCGAATGGAGTCGGTGCGGTGGTAGGTGATAAATCCAGCCTCAAAAAGATCTTGGGCCAACTCCATCGCCCTTTGGGGAGTAAGACGCAGCTTCTTGGAAGCTGCATAGAGCATCCTATCGGTAGAAAACGGAGTCTCGAAGAGCTTTTTTCGCTCCTTTTTTTCGTAGTGCACATGAATGCTACCAAGTCTTTCATAAAACTCTCTTGCCTCTTGCTCTTTCTCAAAAACAAACTCCGCCTCCACACCCACATCGACCACAACGACCCAGACCTCTTGCCGAGCCTCATACTCTCGAAGCACGATCCACTCCAGTACCGCGCTTTGCACTCGCCCGGCACTAAGGCTTTTTTTGCCAAAGCGCTTTTGCAGATATTTCGAGACCTCAAACCCTATCCATCTATCCGCTACCCTTCGCACCAGCTGGGCTCGAACGAGGTCCTCGTCGAAATCTCTCGGGTTATCGATCGCCTCGTCGAAGGCTCGCCTGGTCACTTCGTGAAACTCGGCCCTTTGGATGCGGTGGTTGAAGGGCAAAGAGTTGAGATAGATGTCGTAACTTATCTTCTCCCCTTCGGTGTCGGGATCGGTAGCGATGAATATCTCGCTCTCTTCCAAGTCGAGCTCCCTAAGCACTTTGGCTATCGTGAAGCGATCCTCGTCGATTGGCTCGAACACCTCGATAAACTTTGGCTCCACCAATACCCCGTCAAACCCCACATCGGTGCTAAGATCGAACAGATGCCCTTTACTGGCGGCAATGCTGAGCATTCGATCCTCTTTTGCCACTTCGTAGACCCTGACCCCTCCAATCTCTCTTATCATCGGTTTGCCGTAGAAGTTGGCGATGGTTCTGGCTTTGTTGGGCGACTCGACCACCACCAGCGTCGTCGTGAAGGGATCGACTCCTTCGACCCTGCCGCTCAAGGCCTCTTTGACTTTGCGCCGATCCTCGTCAATCTGGCGCAAAATCGCCTCGATATCGACCTCATCTTTGGATCGAAACACGATCTCGTCGCTAAACCAACGCACCTTTTTTTGAAGACTCGCAAAGGCCTTTTGACTATCGACCAGCGTATAAGCCAATCCCTTGGTCAATCCCCCCGCATAGAGCCGGCTCGTACGCCCACTGGCTTGAATGTAGCCGGTCACGTCGGCGGTGACTACCTTGTAAGTATCACCCTCCTTGAGCAAAGAGATGTCGGGATCGCTGTTGATCTTATCTTCTTCTTGAGCCAAGAGGGCTAAGAGGCGCTCTTTAATATCTTCGATACGCTCTTTGGCTTGGGGGAGCAAGGAGTCTGGCGGGATGAAGCGCAGCCGCTCCAGATAGCCTATCCACTCACTCACTTGAGGCAGAGCCTTACGCAGCGCCAACACAAAGTAGTACAGGGCCACGTGGTTTTGCAGATCCAAGCGAAACTCCATCTTTGGCACCCCGACAAAAAGGGCGTAGCGAATGGTGTCAGGCATATCGAGGCCTCTGGCCAAAGGATTGCGATAACTGGCAAACCCGACCACCACCTCCACATCTCCCGCCCGAAAAGCCTCCTCGTCGAACTCCTCGTAGCTTTGGGCCGCGATGCCTCGGCTTTGAAGATAGGCGACAAACTCATATAATTCCTCTTTGGTCTTGTTGCCGGGCAAAAAGACCAGACCCCCTTTACCAAAGGATCGCACCCGCTCCACCGACGTCTCATAGAGGCTTTGGGGTTCTTCGTAGATATCGTCGATATTGCGAAGACTCACGCTGGGCCGCCCCACCTCGAAGCCCAACAGCTCTCGAAAGAGATGGACTCGTCTGCTCTTTGGATTGGCGGTGGCGGATGAGACGATGAGGTTGCCCCGCTTTTTGGATCGAATCTTCT
>PUXX01000073.1 GCA_009659895.1 Campylobacterota bacterium | reverse complement strand
GCCTCCACCAAGCCTAGACCATCTATCGTCAAGGGACTTGAAGCCACCAAGAATCTCCCAAAAAAGATTGTCGTACGATGGTTGCCCAACAAAGAGCCCGACATCGTCTACTATAAAGTCTACAAGAGTCTTTTTGAGATAGGGCCTTATATCGTGGCCGCCAAGAGCAAGGGGACGGAATATACCGATCTCATCGATGAGGATGGCGCCAAGCGCTACTATAAAGTCACAGCGGTCGATGCGGATGGTCTGGAGAGTTTCAAGCAGGATGTACCGGTCGTGGGAATGACGCTGCCAAAGCCTCTGCCTCCTGTCATCGTCGAAAAGCGAATCGAAGGTAATACGATCTTTTTGCGATGGGAGTCTCCAGACGGCAGAGCCAAAAAATATATCGTCAAGAAGATAGAGCGTCCTAGTCTGTTCGATGAGAAGGTCTACACATTTACCAATATCAGATCCACAAGCTTTAGTGACGCAGGGCTTAGACCTGGAGTGAAATATATCTATGAGGTCTATGCGGTGGATGAGTATGGGCTGGTCTCCAAACCTAGCGAGAAGGTCGTCGTGAAGCTTGGAAAGTAGTCGATGCCCCATATCGTAGTCAACTCATATGAGAGATTTACGACTCCTAGGAGTCAAGATGGATTTACGTTTTTGTGGTTCGCCGATGGGATCTTGGGTGCTAGTGATCGACTTGTGGGAGTGAGCTATGAAGGAAGAGAGTTTTTGCTCCAGATCAGGCCCAAAGGCCCATCTTGTATCATCAAGCCAGATAAGCTCACCAGACTCTCTCCTACAATAGTGATGAAAGAGGCTTTGAGGGCATTTTGCCTGTTGGCTAAGTGTGAGAAGGTCTATGACAATCTCTCTTCGATCAAAGCGATCCATGCCCAAAAGGCAAAAGAGTATCTCAAAGATATTGACTTCTTTTTGCACTCCTTTCCTGGACAAAAAGAGGTATGGATAGAGATCGGCTTTGGGAGTGGGAGACATCTGCTCCATCAAGCAAAGAATCATCCTGATATACTCTTCATAGGTCTAGAGATCCACAAGCCATCTATCGATCAGCTCCTGGGTCAGATCAAGCTTCAGGGATTGCAAAATATTTTGGTCCTTGATTATGATGCCAGGCTCTTTTTGGAGCTGGTGCCATCCAATGTCGTGGGCAAGATCTTTTTACATTTTCCTGTGCCCTGGGATAAAAAGCCCCATCGAAGAGTGCTTTCACGAAAATTCATACAAGAGGCCAAAAGGGTACTCAAGCCTGGTGGAATACTAGAGCTGCGCACCGATAGCAAGAGCTATTTCGACTATGGGCTAGAGCTCTTTTTGCAAGAGCCAAAACTCAAGCTCCAAATCGATAAAAATATCGAGCCTCCCATAAGCAGCAAGTATGAAGATCGCTGGGTGCGGCTAGGCAAGGATATCTATGATGTACGAATGGAAGCTTTGGAGCTGAGCGCTCCCAAGGATTTAGGATTTGATTTTGTTTTTGGAGCTTCGGGGCTGAGAGAGAGCTTTATCGAAAATTTTTCCACCAAGCCGATGGTTTTTGAGGAGTTTTTCATCCATTTTGAGAAACTCTATCGCATCGATGAGGATCGTTATTTGCTCAAGCTCTCTTTTGGTAGTTTTGATCGGCCAGCTCATACCTATATCCTTTTTGATCCTAAGCCTCGCTATTTTGGCAAGCGGCCTATTCCTACCGACGCCAATATCGCGGCTCATAAAAGAATAGAAGAGATACTCCATGGCTAAGAAAGTGATCGTAGCAAAAGATCTGGTGCTCTCGTACAAAAAGAATGTCCCTATCATCAAAAACTCCACTTTTTCTATTACTAGTGGAAGTTTTGTCTTTATTACCGGTGCTAGTGGTAGTGGTAAAAGTACGCTTTTGCGATCCTTTTATGGGGAGCTGCGTCCAAGATCTGGGAGTTTGCATGTAGGAGGGATCTTGCTCAATGACATCAAGCCTTCCAAACTCTCTTTTTTGAGGAAATATCTGGGCATTATTTTCCAAGATTACAAACTGATCAAGGAGTGGAACGTCAAAAAAAACGTGATGCTGCCACTCTTGATCGCTGGCTATAGCAAGGATGTGTGTGAGGCCCAGACGAAAAGATTGCTCAAGCATGTAAGGCTTGAGGGCAAAGAGGAGTACTATCCCGTGGAGCTCAGTGGCGGCGAGCAGCAAAGAGTGGCGATGGCTAGGGCTCTAGCCCACAATCCCGTCATCATTCTGGCGGATGAGCCCACGGGCAATCTGGATGATTATTCCTCTAGAGTGATCTGGGGGCTTTTGGAAGGGGCCAACGAGCAGCTTGGAAGCACGGTGGTGGTGGTCACCCACAGCATTCCAAAAGATCTCAATGTCCCTTACCGACATCTTCATATCGAAAATGGTGTGGTCTATGAGATCTCTTAAGAATCACATATCGCTCATTATCCCTCTTTTTGCTATCTTGTTTACGGTAGAGTTTTACCTGCTTATAGACAAGATCATAAAAAATTACGAAAAGTATCTGAGCAAAGACTACTCCATCGTTGTCGTGGCAAAGGAGCCTTTGAAATTAGAAAATCTTAGGCAGAAAATAGAGGATGTGATCAAGCTCAAAGAGGTCGATAGCTCTTTGGTACTTGGTAGACTCAAACAAACAGGTATCGATCTAGATCCAGATCAGCTCAAATCCTATCTGCCTAGATTTTACAAGCTCTATCTATCCAGCTTCCCCTCTACCCAAAGACTCCAGTCTCTTAAAGAGGAGCTCTTGCAAATAGAGGGGATCCAGAGGGTGGAGACCTTTACCAAGACCCATGAGAAGATCTATAAATTTTTGATCTTTTTGAACAACATCTCCAAATTTTTCTTGGCCATTATACTTGTGACGGGGCTTATGCTAGTTTTCAAGCAGATAGAGATCTGGAATCTCGAGCATAGCGAGAGGATGTATATCATGGCCCTCTTTGGGGCACCTTTTTGGATGCGTATTGCGGTACTGCTCAAGCTCTCCATCATCGATACGCTCATCAGTACCCTTTTGGTCTATCTGATCTATCTCTATCTGCTCAACTCAAACTACCTCAAGGAGCTTTTGGGGGTAGAGGATCTGGTTGCACCCAGGCAGATCGCCTCCGATGGGCTGTGGCTCTTTGGTCTGGGGCTTTTTATCTCGATCTTTACAGTCATCGTCGTATCACTACGGGAGCCAAAGAACAGATGAGACACATAATCCTGGCTTTGTTGATTTTAATAGGATCGGGATATGGATCGATCGATCAAAAGATCAAAAAGACCAAAAGTGAGCTTCGAAAAACCAACAAAGAGCTTCGCACGGTCCATCTCAAGCTCCAGCGCCTCTCAAAGCAGATCCGTACCCTAGAAAGAGAGCTCAAAAGTATCGATAAGAGACTCAAAAATCTAGATCAAGAGCTCTCTAGAGCCAATGAGCGCTACAAAGAGAAAAAAGAGGCCTACGACAAGACCCAAAAGCTCATCCAAGATCTCACCCAAAAAGAGATCGAGCTAAGAGAGCGTCTTATGGAGCTGGTCTCCAAAGAGTTTAGCAAATCGTTGCTTTTGACCTCCATGGAAAATCCCACCCAAGAAGATATCATCAAAGAGGAGATCCTAAGAGCGATCCAAAAAAAGGAGGAGCTCCAGATCCGTCAAGTCTCAAAGCAGTTTGCCCATACCCAGCAAAAGCTCAAAAGCAGCAAAAAGAAGCTAGTGGCCTTACGCTCGCAGATCGAAGATCTGCTCAAGAAGCAAAGTGAGCTCAAGCGACTCAAGCTGATCAAGGCCAAAAAGCTCAAAAGCTATGAGAGTAAAAAGCGCAGCTACGATCGCACGCTCCAGCAGCTCACGCAAGAGAGAGCCTCGCTGCAAAAGACCCTCCAGCGCCTCTCGATCCTCAAACGTCCAAAAAAGAGCAAGATCAAGGTCAAAAATTACGGCCAAAAGAGCTACAAAAAGGCCAAGACCACCAGGTACAAAGGGCCCAAAACCATTCCTCCTCTAGATCGCTTCATCATCCTCAAACGCTTTGGTACCTACAAAGATCCCATCTACAACATAGAGATCCCCAATGAAAACATAGAGCTCAAACCCCTTGAGCCAAACGCCAAGGTCAGAAACGTCCTCAACGGTCGTGTGATATTGGCCAAATGGACTCCCCATCTCAAAAACGTGGTAATCGTCAAACATGCCGGAGGGCTCTATACCATCTACGCCTATTTGGATAAGCTGGCTCCTTATATCAAAAAAGGACGCAAACTCAAAAAAGGCTATACCATTGGCCGTGTCAACAACAAGCTGATCTTTGAGGTGACCAAAAATAATTCTCATATCGATCCTTTGGATTTAATCAAAGTTAAATGATCTTTTCGATACAATTGGCAAACTTTTCAAAAGAGGATTGCCATGTCAAAAAGGGTGCTGATCAAATTCTCCGGCGAAGCCCTGGCCAACGAAGAGGGACACGGAATCGATAGCAATACTCTCAAATTCATCGCTTCTGAGATCAAGCCTTTGGTGGATGCTGGAGTGGAGGTAGGTCTTGTAGTGGGCGGAGGGAATATTATCCGTGGTGTCAACGCCTCCAAAGAGGGGATCATCAAGCGCTCCAGTGGTGACTATATGGGGATGCTAGCCACCGTTATCAACGCTGTGGCAATCCAGGAGGCTTTGGAGTATTTTGGTCTCAAGGCCAGGGTCCAAAGCGCCATCAAAATGGCGGAGATCTGTGAGCCTTTTATCGTGCGCAGGGCCATTCGCCATCTGGAGAAGGGGCGTATCGTCATCTTTGCCGCTGGTACGGGCAACCCCTTTTTTACCACCGATACGGCAGCGACTCTAAGAGCCGCGGAGATCGGAGCTCAGATGATCATCAAGGCCACCAAAGTTGACGGCGTCTACGACAAAGACCCCCAAAAGTATCCCGACGCCAAGAAGCTGCCCAGACTCACCTATGATGAAGCATTGCAGGACAATATCAAGGTGATGGACGATACGGCCATCGCCTTGGCCAAGGACAACTCCTTGCCAATTGTGGTGTGTAATATGTTTGAAAAAGGCAACCTCTACGATATCATCGTCAACAACAACTACGACAAATGCTCTGTAGTGAGTGAGAAGAAGGAGAACGCATGAGACTAGAAAAGATCGCCGCCAAGGCTTTGGAGAAGGTAGGGTATGATCGCTATTTGCTCTCAAACGCCGTAGCAAAAAGAGCCAATGAACTGGCCATGGGCAAGGAACCCCTTATAGATGTGGATGTGAAGAAGTACAAATATACCGATATCGCTATCATGGAGATCGCTGAGGGAAAACTCAAAGTCGAGGTCAAGAGAGATTGATCAAGGATTTTGTCGAGAAGATCAAAAAAACCAAAGATCTCCAAGAGGCCCAACGACTACTTTTTCGCCTCTGTCCCCAAAGCCCAAAGATAGAAGAGGCCCTGGCCTTCGCCATGGAGGCCCACAGGGGCCAGAAACGAAAAAGCGGCGAGCCCTATATTATCCATCCTATTTTAGTAGCAGCCATCACAGCCTATGTGACCGCTGATGAGACCATGGTAGCCGCCGCGCTTTTGCACGATGTGGTGGAGGATACCAGCTATACGCTAGCAGATATTGAGGAGCGCTTTGGTGGGGAGGTGGCTTCTTTGGTGGAGGGACTGACCAAGATCGTGGAGATCCGAAGTGAGGAGCTCATCCCCTCATCCTCCAACGAAAAGCTCATCACTTCGGCTCTTTCGTTTCGCAAGATGCTCATCGCCTCTATCAAGGATGTCAGAGTCCTCATTGTCAAGCTGTGTGACCGACTCCACAACATGCTCACGCTAGAGGCGCTTCCCTCCAACAAACAGAAGCGTATCGCAGAGGAGACGCTGGTGGTCTACGCTCCTATCGCCCATAGACTGGGGATCGCCTCGATCAAGAATATATTAGAAGATCTTAGCTTCTTCTATCTCTTTCCCCAGGAATACCAAAAAATAGACCACTTCATCAGCTCTCACAAAGTGGAGCTGCAGATGAAGCTCAACTCCTTCATCGACACTGTCTCCAAGACGTTGATCAAAAACGGTTTTCGTGCTGGAGAGTTTCAGATCATTGGGCGGATCAAGCACTACTACTCCATCTATCTTAAGATGCAAAGAAAAGGGATCAGTATCGAAGAGGTCCTGGATCTCTTGGCGATTCGTGTCCTTGTCCCCAAAAAGCTAGAGTGCTATAAGGCCCTGGGGATCGTCCATACCAATTTCAAGCCACTGATCATGCGCTTCAAGGACTATATCGCCGTACCCAAGGAGAATGGCTATCAGACTATCCATACCACCGTCTTTGATCGCTCCTCTATCTTTGAGGTCCAGATCCGTACCTACGACATGCATCGTACGGCGGAGTATGGGGTGGCGGCACACTGGAAGTACAAGATGGGAGAGGTGGGAGTCAATCTCAAATGGCTCGAAAACCTCCAGTATCAAAACGACAATATCGAAGAGTTCTATGAGCTGGTCAAGAACGATCTTTATAGCGAAGATATCTCTGTCTTTAGTCCCAAAGGGGATGTCTTTACGCTTCCTAGAGGTGCAGTGGCGCTAGATTTTGCCTATGCGGTCCATACCGACGTGGGCAACAGAGCCAAAGTCGCCTATATCAACAAGCAAAAAGCCACGCTCCTAAGTGAGCTCAAAAATGGCGACATCGTCCGTATCGAGCTGGCCGAGGAGCCGATTTTGCGCTGTAGCTGGATCGATGCTGTCAAGACATCCAAGGCCAAGGAGCAGATGAGGCTGCTGTGTCGCCAAAAGTACAAGGAGATCAACGCCAGGGCTGCTGTCAATATGCTAGCTAGCGAGCTGCGCATAGAGCCAGATCAGATGCGCCAGTGGCTTCTTGCCCATGGTCTTGAGCACTCCTTGCACAGGATCGCTACGGAGATCAACTACCTCAAAGAGGTCAAAAATCGCTATCTAAGCGAATATAGAAAGAGCAAAGGGATGCTCTATCTCCTAGCACCCAAGCATGTCAAGCTCGAGCCAAGGGAGCTTGACAATTTCATCATCCACACCAGCCATCCCATCACCCATGTGGAGTTTGATTACTGCTGCCATCCAAAACGAGGTGATGAAATCGTCGCTTTCAAAGAGGGCCATACCGCCATCGTCCATCACAAAATGTGCCACAGAGCCCAAAAACTCATAGATGAGGGCAGGCCAATGCTCTTCATTGAGTGGAAGGCCCAGACTCTGCCACGCTACAAACTCATCGCCTTGCTCCCTGATCGCAAAGGGGCTTTGGCGCAGTTTCTCTCATATCTTTCCAAGCTTGATATCAACATCGTCTCCATAGAGCTTGGCAAGAATGTGGAGCAGACCAATCTGTGTGAGATGGAGATCGAGGCCAAAGAGGTGGATATGGACTATTTAAGGAAAAAAATAGCTCAAAAAGTTAAAATTATAGAATTTATAAATTCCCAAGACGCGTACAACAAATAGGAGAGGCAATGGTGCAAGAGGCACTCAAGGAGATAAAAAGAGGTGCAGCGGAGATCATCGACGAGGATCGGATCGTCCAGCTTCTGGAGGAGTATTTTACAAGTGGCAAAAACTTCTATGTCAAGGCGGGCTTTGATCCGACAGCTCCGGATCTGCATCTGGGTCATACGGTGTTGTTGCAAAAGCTGGCCACCTTTCAAAAATATGGCGGAATCGTACAGTTTATTATCGGAGATTTCACCGCCATGATAGGAGATCCCACAGGCAAAAGTGAGACCAGAAAGAAACTAGATAGAGAAACGGTGCTCAAAAACGCCCAGAGTTACAAAGAGCAGGTGTTTAAGATCTTGGACCCCGCAAAGACGGAAGTGGTCTTCAACTCCACGTGGCTCGATGAGCTGGGAGCCAGTGGACTTGTGGAGCTCACTACGCTCTTTAGCGTGGCTAGGATGTTAGAAAGAGACGATTTCGAAAAGCGCTACAAAGCTGGCAAACCCATAGCTATAAGCGAATTTATCTATCCTCTTTTGCAAGGATACGATAGCGTGCACTTAAGAAGCGACATCGAGATTGGAGGGACCGATCAGAAGTTCAATCTCCTGATGGGGAGGCATCTGCAAAGAAGCTACGGCGTGGGCAAAGAGCAGGCCGTGATGATGATGCCAATCCTTGAGGGGCTTGATGGGGTACAGAAGATGAGCAAGTCCCTTGGCAACTATATAGGGGTCACAGAAGATCCCAATACCATGTTTGCCAAGCTCATGAGTATCAGCGATGAGCTGATGTGGCGCTACTATGAGCTTCTTAGCTCCAGGAGTCTCCAGGAGATCGAAGAGCTCAAAGAAGGGGTCCAAAAAGGGACACTCCATCCAAAATTGGCCAAGGAGCTCCTGGCCATGGAGATCGTGGAGCGTTTCCACGACGCCCAGGCTGCCAGGAGGGCCAAGGAGGAGTTTGATAGAGTCCACAAAAAAAACGATATTCCTAGCGATATCAAAGAGGTCGAGCTCCAGGGTCCTGTATGGATAGCCAAGGCTTTGGTGGAGGCGGGGCTGGAGCCCTCCACATCACAGGCTAGGCG
>PUXX01000060.1 GCA_009659895.1 Campylobacterota bacterium | reverse complement strand
TTTGGACAAAATGGAGCAGTAAGGTAGGTGTCTATTTAGGAAAAATAAGTTACTCTATCTATCTTTTTCATCCAATTGTAATGGAAACTAGTAAACCTATACTTAAGAATATCTATAATTCTTATGGATTACTTGTGGCTATATGTTTATTGACTATTTTAGTTATTCTCGTGGCTTCCATAATCTATTATGGAGTTGAAAAACCCTTTATACAGTTATCGAAAAGATTAGTTGCTAATGAAAGGAGATTTGTATGAGCGTCTTGATGGAGATTGCGATGTTTCCCACCGATGTGGGAGAGAGCAAGAGCAAGTATGTGGCCGAAGTGCTCAAAGTGATCGACGAGTCGGGCTTTGAGTATCAACTCACTCCTATGGCAACAATCGTCGAGGCGGAGTCGGTGGAGGAGCTAAGCTCATTGATTCCAAAGATGTATGAGGCTCTTGAGAAGATGGGCGTGGGGCGGGTCTATGGCGTGGTGAAGTTCGATATTCGCCCCGGCAAGAAGAATCGACTTGAGCAAAAAGTGCGAAGCGTCAAGGAGCGTTTGAGCTGATTTTATCCACGGCGTAGCGCACTGCGTTGATATAGCTGGTAGGATCGGCCAAGCCTTTGTAGGCGATATCAAAGGCGGTGCCGTGATCAGGTGAGGTGCGGATGATAGGGAGATTGAGGCTGACGTTGATCGATTCGTCAAAATAGAGCGCTTTAAGAGGTGAGAGGCCTTGATCGTGATAGAGCGCTACGATGTGGCTAAGGTTCTTGCGAACGTTTGGCGTAAAGGCGATATCGGGCACTACGGGGCCGAAGAAGGCCTCTTTGCCAAGTTTTTCGTTGGCCTTTTGGATAGCTTTTCGTATCTTTTTCTCTTCATCTCCCAACGCTCCCCCGTCTCCGGCGTGGGGGTTGAGCCCAAGGACGGCGACGGGCAGGGCGGGGGATTCGCTTTGGAAAAAGCTAATTAAAAATTTGGTTAGTCTCTTTTTTTGTATCTTTTTTGGCACCTTTTTTAAAGGAATATGCTCCGTAAAAAGGGCCACATAGAGCTTCTCGCAGCCAAGCATCATGATGGCCTCTTTTTTGAAATATTTTCTAAGATAATCGGTGTGGCCTTTATAAGGGATATCCGCTTTCATCCACGCCTCTTTGTGGATAGGAAGGGTGACAAGAGCGTTGCAGATACCTTTGGTGGTGAAATCGAGCGCTTTTTGGAAGGATCGAAAGCTATACTTGCCGCTCTTTTTGCTCACTTTGCCCGGTTTGATGGAAAATCGCCCCTCAACAAACTCCACCTCGATATCTTCTGGCAGCTTCATATGAAGCATTTTGGCCGCTTGTTGGAGGAGTTCGTAGTTGGTAAAATAGAGCGGCGTGCACCAGCGGCTAATCGTCTCGTGGGCTTTGAGGGCGACTTCGACGCCGATGCCGTTTATATCCCCGATACTAATCGCAACGACAGGCTTCATCGATGAGCTCTTTCATCTCTTTGACGGCTCGCTCAAACCCGACCCATACGCTTCTTGCGATAATACTTTGGCCGATATTGAGCTCGATGATATTGGGTAATGCAGCGATGGGACCTACGTTTTGGTAGTTGAGCCCGTGGCCTGCGGCTACCACTAATCCCGCTTTTGCCCCGTTCAAAGCGGCGTTTTCCAAAGCCTCCAAAGCTTGAAAAAGACGAGCTTTGAGCTCGCTTCTTGGAAGCTCGAGCTCTTTGATAGCGTGGGGTGTGTAGGGGAGGTTGGTGTAGAGCATGGCGTAGACGTTGGCATATTCGCCGGTATGAAGCTCTATCATATCGGCTCCGGTTTTGGCGCATGCCGATATAATCTCAAAATCAGGATCGACAAAGAGGCTCACATCAATCTCCTCTTTTTGAAGCTGCTCGATGGCCTTTTGGATTTTGTCGAAATTGCCAATAACATCAAGTCCCCCTTCGGTCGTCACCTCTTGGCGTTTTTCAGGCACGAGGGTGGCTCTATGGGGGCGCAAGGAGCAGATAATATCGATGATCTCCTCGTCGATACTGCACTCGATATTGACAGGCAGTGGACTTAGCTCCACGATCCGTTTCGCGTCGTAATCGTTGATGTGGCGCCTGTCTTCTCGCAGATGGATCGTTATCTGATCGGCTCCGGCTCTTTGCGCGAGCCCCAAAGCTTCGGTGGGGTCGGGATCGTTGATCTTTCTTGCTTCTCGAAGTACGGCGATGTGATCGATATTGACGCCCAGTTTCATCTGCCTCTCCTTGCGTAGAACTCTTGTTTGAAAGCTTGGTACTTATTATTTATTATAGCCTCTCTCGCCTCTTTTACCAAAGTGAGGTAGTAGTGGAGATTGTGAATGGAGGCTAGGCGATAAAAAGTGAGCTCACGGGCTCGAAAGAGGTGGTTGAGGTAGCCTCTGGAGAAGTTTTGGCAGGTGTAGCAGTCGCAGCTCTTATCAAGCGGGGAGTCGTCGAGCTTGAATCTGGCCGCTTTGATGTTGAGCCTGCCAAAGGTGGTGAAAATCGTGCCGTTTCTGGCGTTGCGCGTGGGCATGACGCAGTCGAACATATCGACGCCACGCTCGATAGACTCCACAATATCCTCAGGCGTCCCCACGCCCATGAGGTAACGAGGCTTGTCGTGGGGCATGAACTGGGTCGTCCACTCGACGATCTCATACATGACGCTATTCTCCTCTCCCACACTGAGCCCCCCGATGGCATATCCGTCAAAACCAAGAGCCGTAAGCTCCAAAGCGCTTCTTTTTCGATACTCTTTGTCCACGCCCCCTTGGATGATGGCGAAGATATTTTGATCGAGGCCGATGCCGCGCTCTTTCATCTTCTTGTGATATTCGATAGAGGCCTTCGCCCACTTGGTGGTGCGCTCGACTGAGAGCTTTAGGCGCTCTTTGGTCGCCGGTAGGGCGATGAGATCATCAAGTATCATCATGATGTCGCTTTTGAGGTTGTATTGAATATCCAGCACCTTTTGGGGGGTGAAGAAGTGGCGGCTGCCGTCGATATGGCTTTGAAACTCGATGCCTTCGTCATTGGCTCTACTGATATCGCTGAGGCTAAAGGCCTGAAATCCGCCGCTATCGGTAAGGAAGCTTCGATCATATCCCGTAAAGCCGTGAAGCCCTCCAAAATGGGCCACCACCTCGTCGCCAGGGCGAAGATAGAGGTGGTAGGTATTGGCAAGAATAATTTGCGTATCCAAGATCTGTGTGAGATCTTTGGTGTCGAGGGCCTTGACGCTGGCCGCCGTGCCTACCGGCATGAAGATAGGCGTTTTTATGGTAGAATGTTTGGTCGTGATGGTCGTGGCCCGTGCACTGCCATCGGTTGCGTCGATGCGAAATTCCAAAATCTTTTCCTTTAAAGGGGCTTCGTGCAAACGAACGTTTTGATCCTCGCTGATGGAATTGTAGCAAAACATTTTTTAGATAGAATCGCCAAAAACTATATCACCAAAAACCGCTACTATATCGTCTTGATGGATGAGAGTATCAAGCCAAAGACCAAGAGCGAAAATTTCTATTTCTACCATTTCGATCCCACCTCCTTCGTCAAGCTCTCCAAACTCTTTACCAGACGCTACAACGAGGTAGTCATCATTCTTGGCAATAAAGTGGATACGCTGGCCTCTTTTGAGAATGTGCGCCGTCTCGATAAGAGTGTCAATATCGTGGTGCTCGATCGCTGGGATCTGGAGATCGAAGGAAAAAACTTCATCCGCCTTGATGCCAACGAGATCTTGGCCAACAGGACCGTCGATCACCTTCCCAATGTCCCCGTCATCGCCCAAAACGTGGGTCTTGGGCAAGGAGAGATCATGGAGGTGTTGGTCCCCTTTGGCAGTGCCTATGTCTATCGCCATATAGGATCGATCGAGCAAAAAAACTGGCGCATCGCCGCTATCTATCGCAATAGCAAGCTCATCTTGCCAAAGCCAGATCTGATGATTTTCCCAAACGATCTTTTGCTGCTCATAGGTGAGCCAAAAGTGCTTCGGGAAGTTTTCAAATCGATCAAGCGTGAAGTAGGACAGTTTCCTATGCCTTTTGGCAGAGACAGCTATCTCTTCATCGATATGGAGGTCGACGATGCCCAGACGATTCGCCGCATGATGCTCAGTGCTGTGTATCTGCACACCAAGCTCAAAGATAGGCGCCTTTATGTGCGTGTGACCAATCCTAGCGATATTGAGACCTTGGAGTTTGTGAAAAGTTATGAGAGTGAAGAGATCGAGATCCTTATCGACTATCGCTATCAAAAGCGTTTTAGTATTCTCAAACAAGATCTCCAAGGTATACGGGTGGGGCTCTTTATGCTCCACAATGAGCTCTTTATGGACGCAGAAATCCGATCATTTTTGTATGAGAGAAATTTACCGGTGCTCTCCCTTGCTTCGAACTCCTTTGAGCAGATAAAAGATGTCTCCTTGATCCTCACTGGCAATCCCAATATCGAAAATATCTCCTCCATACTTTTCGATATCGCCATACAGCTCAAACTCCCGCTCAAAATCTACGAATACGCCGATACCAACGAGACCGACAAGAAGCTTATTGAGCATTTCGAAAACTTAGCAAACATCTTCTCCAAGCCCATCACCATCGAAAAGAGCACCCACAACCCCATTCGAAAGATCCGGCAGATCCCCCATACTTTGCTGGTCTATCCTTTTAGCAAGAAGGTGGTGAAAGCTTCGAGATACAATATCTTCTGCACCGATCCAGAAGGGCTCTTCCACAAACTTGCAAAACATCATCAGATTTTCATACCCGTATCATAAAACCATAAACTAAATTTTCCTATAATAGAACGAAAAAAATGGGAAAAGAATGCGCGTCCATATCGAACTGAAAAAAGAGGAAGATAGAAGCTACGACATCGTGATCGATTCGATAGAGGATATAGAGCTTGGTACCAAGGCTGTCATCGTCACCAATCCCAAAATAGCGGGGCTGCATCTTGGGTATCTGCTTCCAAGATTGCGAGCCCGGGAGCTCTATATCGTCACGCTCCCCGACGGAGAGGACTACAAGAATGAGGAGTCGTTGAACTATCTTTTAGATAGGCTCTTCGATCACAAAATCGATCGAAAAAGCACCCTCGTAGCCTTCGGCGGCGGAGTGATCGGCGATATGACGGGGTTTGCCGCTGCTATTTATCAGCGAGGCATCGATTTTATTCAAATACCTACGACGCTTCTTAGTCAGGTGGACGCAAGTGTGGGAGGAAAGACCGGGATCAACAACCGCTTCGGCAAGAACCTCATCGGCGCCTTTTGGCAGCCAAGGGCGGTCTATATCGATCCCTACTTCCTCACGACTTTGCCAAAAAGGGAGTTCGCCGCAGGAGTGGCGGAGATTATCAAGATGGCGGTGGTGTTCGATAGGGAGTTTTTCGAATGGCTCAAACACAACAGACTCGACGACGAAGCCAACATCAAAGAGGCCATCAAGCGATCCGTCGAGCTCAAAGCGGCCGTCGTGGCCAAGGATGAGCGAGAAGGGGGCGTGAGGGCCAGCCTCAACTACGGCCATACCTTCGCCCACGTCATCGAAAACGAGACGGGGTATAAGCGCTTCTTGCACGGAGAGGCGGTGGCGATAGGTATGGTAATGGCCAATAGATTAGCCGTGAAAAAGGGGCTTTTGAGCCAAGAGGAGGCCAAGGAGATAGAGGAGCTTTTGGCTTCTTATGGGCTGCCTACCTGCTACGAAGTGAGCGACGCGCAAAGCTTCTATGAGCAGTTCTACCTCGATAAAAAGACTCAGTCAAGCAAGATCAAGTTCGTACTGCCAAAAGGGATCGGCGATTTCCTCATCACCGACCAGGTGGAGAGAGATGAGGTTTTGGATGTGTTAAGAGAGTTTGAGCGATGCTAAGAGTCCTTTTGAGTTTGATCGTGGCGTTTGGTTTTAGTGCTGCTGAGATCAATAAGAGCGCAATCGGTGAAAAGAATCTCACCCAAGCCCAAAAAGAGGCGATCGATCAGGCTCAGCAGCGACGTATCAAACGGATAGAGGATATCAAAAAACAGCTCCAGGCCCTCAATGAAGAGCTCTCCAAAAATATCTGGATCAAGAAGTACGAAAATTACAAGACCTACTACAAAATCAATAACGAACTCAAAGCGGTGGAAAAAGAGATCAAAAGAATTAAACGCTATAAACGTAAAAAAGCTCTGCTCAAAGAGCTCGAAGCCAAGCGAGACACCCTCAAAAATCAGCTAGAACTCCTCAAAGAGTATCAAAACTCACCCTTTTTGGAGCTGCTCAAGCCCCAAGAGATCCCCCAGGCGCCTATCATCAAAAATCCTTTCGATATCGTCGGGGCCTTCTCCTATATCAAGCAGCTCGGCAGCTCCAAAGAGTACTACGCCCAAAAGCTCCAGGATCTAGAGAGTGCGTTGGAGCTTTTAAAAAAGCGCTATAATCTCCTCAAACAGCTCAATGAGCTTGAAAAGGGTAAATACGAAAAAGAGCTCAAGGCTTTGGAAAAGGAGATCGAGCACTTTACCGACACACTCCACACCGCCAAAGAGACCCTCTCGGTCTATACGAGAAAGCTCGAAGAAAATATCTTAAAAATCACCGAAGAGATCAAGATCCAGAGCGAAAAGGCAGCCACCATCGCTGCTATTATCTTTGGGCTCTTTATCTTGAGCTTCATCTTCAAATGGATCATCCGCCGCTATATCCAAGACAATCAGCGCGCCTACATGGCCAACAAGATCGTCAACTTCAACTTCGCCTTTTTGATCATCATGATCTTGCTTTTCGCCTACATCGAGAACGTCAGCTATCTGGTCACGATCTTGGGATTTGCGTCCGCTGGTATTGCCATCGCGATGAAAGATATGTTCATGAGTCTTCTTGGATGGATGGTGATCGTGCTTGGAGGCTCGATTCATGTGGGCGATCGTATCAAGGTCAAGCGCAACGGCCTGGTCTACGTAGGCGATGTCATCGACATTTCACTCCTTCGTATGACCATCTTGGAGGATGTGACGCTCACCAGCTACTTGGAAAACATCCGATCGGGTCGGGTCATCTTCATCCCCAACAACTACATCTTCACAGACTTAATAGCCAACTACACCCACCAAGGCCTCAAGACCGTCTGGGATAGCTTGGCTTTCAACATCACCTACGACTCCAACCACAAAAAAGCGGCCCACATCGCCAAAGAGGTGGCAAGAAAGTATGCCAAAGGCTACACCGACATCGCCAGAAAACAGCTCAACAAGCTTCGCAGCATCTATCACCTCAAAAACACCAACGTCGATGTGAGAGTCTACACCTTCGCCGAGGAGTACGGCATTCGGGTGAGCCTATGGTATATGACCAACTCCTACGCCACCTTGACGCTTAGAAGTACGATTTCAAGCGAGATTATCGATCGCTATCTACAAGAGCCCGATATCAAGCTCACCTATCCGGCCCAAAAAGTGGTCTTGACAAAAGATGATATAAATGCTAAAAGTCTCCCAAACGAGTTAGGAGAGAGTGAAACGTGAGAGTCTATTTCAAGACCTTCGGGTGTCGGACCAACCTTTTCGATACGCAGGTGATGATGAGCTCTTTGAAAGACTTCACCATCGCCCAAAAAGAGGATGAGGCCGATATCGTCGTGGTCAATTCTTGCACCGTCACCAACGGAGCCGATAGTAGTGTTAGAAACTATATCAACAAAATTCAACGAAGCGGCAAGAGGATCTATCTAACCGGCTGCGGGGCTTTCACCAAAGGAGAGGATCTCTTCAAAACCAAAAAAGTGGCCGGAGTCTTCGGCCACTCAGAAAAGCAAAGAATTAACGAATTTTTGAAAAAAGAGGACTTTTTCGAGCTTGGCGATCTAAAAAGCGTCGATAAGACGATCGTAAGCGAATTTGTGGGCAAGAGCCGCGCCTTTATCAAGATCCAAGAAGGATGCGACTTTCGCTGTAGCTACTGCATCATCCCTTATGTGCGAGGGGATGCCAGAAGCCATGACGAGGAGCTTATTCTAGAGCAGGTACGAAAACTCGCCGCCAACGGATTTGGGGAGTTCATCTTCACCGGCACCAATGTCGGCAGCTACGGCAAAGATACGGGGAGCTCCTTGGCGAAGCTTTTAAAAAGAGTGGCGATGGTGCGAGGCGTGCGAAGAGTGCGCGTGGGCTCCATCGAGCCGGTGCAGATCACCGAGGAGTTCAAGGAGGTTTTGGATGAGCCTTGGATGGCGAAGCATCTACATATCGCCCTCCAGCACACCAGCGATTCGATGCTTCGCATCATGAATCGGCGCAATAGTGTGGCCGAGGATCTGGAGCTCTTCAATGAAATTGCCGATCGAGGCTATGCCATCGGCACCGATTTTATCGTGGGGCATCCGGGAGAGAGCGAGGAGATCTTCAAGGAGGCTTTGGAAAACTTGCAAAAGTTCCCCCTTACCCATATCCACCTCTTTACCTACTCCAAGCGCGACGGCACGCCAGCGGCTTCTATGAAGCCCCAAGTCCCCGGCGACGTGGCCAAGAGGCGATATAGAGCGATCAAGCAGATCGTAGAGGACAAAAATCTTCTTTTTCGAGAGAAGTTACGCCCTTTGGAGGTGCTGGTAGAGAGCAAAAAGGGCGAATACTACTTCGGCCACGATCAGTTCTTCAACCCGGTCTTCATCCGAAGTGATCTCGATCTGGCAGGAAACTG
>PUXX01000090.1 GCA_009659895.1 Campylobacterota bacterium | reverse complement strand
CACGCATGAGGGATCGATCTCTTTGAGATTGAGATTTCTAAATTGATCGTGGGCGACCGCAAGGATAATGGAGTCATACGAGCCAAGATCTGGCTCTGTTTCTAAAAGATCGAAGCCATATTCTCTTCTTACCTCCTCTTTGTCCGCCCAGGGATCGTAGACATCCACATCGATCCCAAACTCCCTCAGCTCTTCTATGACGTCGATGACCCGGGAGTTGCGTATATCTGGACAATTTTCTTTGAAAGTGATCCCAAGGACCAAAGCACGACTTCCTTTGACGGTGTGGCCTTTGTGAATGAGGAGTTTGACTACCTTGTTGGCTACGAAGATGCCCATCTCGTCGTTGGTCCTTCGTCCTGCCAGGATCACCTGGGGATGATATCCCACCTCTTTGGCCTTGTAGGCTAGATAGTAAGGGTCGACTCCTATACAGTGCCCGCCTACCAGCCCGGGACGAAAGGGCAAAAAGTCCAATTTCGTCCCGGCAGCTTCCAAGACCTCTAGCGTATCGATACCTAGACGGTCAAAAATGAGAGCAAGTTCATTGACAAAGGCTATGTTGATATCTCTTTGGGCGTTTTCGATTACCTTCGCTGCTTCGGCCACCTTGATAGAGGGAGCTAAGTGAGTGCCAGCATGGATGATACTCTTGTAGAGCTCGTCTATTTTCTTGGCTATTTTTGGTGTGGAGCCAGATGTGACTTTTTTGATATTTGGGAGACGGTGCTTCTTGTCTCCTGGATTGATACGCTCTGGGCTATAACCACAAAAAAAGTCTTCGTTAAATCTCAATCCACTCTCACGCTCCAGTTCCGGCACGCAGACCTCTTCGGTACATCCTGGATAGACAGTGGATTCAAAGATGACGATATCCCCTTTTTTCAGGACTCTGCCCACGCTTCGTGATGCCATGATAAGGGGGGTGAGATCGGGATTTTTGTGGCTGTCGATGGGCGTGGGGACGGTGACGATGTAGATATTGGCATCTTTGATATCTTCAAGGGAGGCGGTAAAAGAGAGTCTTGTTGCTTCTTGGAGCTCCTCTTCGCTCACTTCCAGCGTCCTATCGATCCCTCTTTTGAGCTCTTCGATACGAGTGGCATTAATATCAAAACCGATAGTTTCATACTTTTTTCCAAACTCCACCGCCAAGGGGAGCCCCACGTAGCCTAAGCCTATGATGGCGAGTCGCATGCTTAATCCTTTGGAAATACGATAGAGAAGATATGGTCAAGATCAAAAGGAAGGAGCCGTTCGTTGGCGCCTAGGTAATAGGGAATCAGCTCCAAAAAAAGATAGGCTAGCTGAAGCATTGGGAGAAAAATTATGAGCATGGTCTTAAATGTCTGGGGAGTATGCCACTGTCGTATCCATTCCACTGCGCTTTTGACGCCATACATCGCTAGCATCGCCTCAAAACTTATGATAAATCCCAGGACCAGATATGTTAAAATGGCACCAAAGACAAAAAGATAGAAGAAAAACTCCCAATTGCTCATGACGCTCTTTTTTGCCTACGATTATACCATAAGGGGTTTGATGAGGATTTTAATACTTTTGGTACTGCTTCTTGGGGGGTGTGGGATCAAAAAGCCTCCTGTATCTCAAGGTATCGTTTTTGTCTTCAAAACACCACAGGTTCGTTTTAGTGGTACGGGATTTTTGTATCGATCCCACGATGTGGCGCTAGAAGGGTACGGTGGAGGCGATGGTGTCTTTAGACTCACGCTATCCGATCGTGTCTGTATCAATGGTCGCTGTATGGATTTTGAGGAGTTTAATAGACGCTTTCTTTCTCCTTGCTATCCTGATGATCTTCTTAAAAGGGTACTTTTAGCCCGCCCTTTGAGCGAAGATGGCTTAAAGAAAACTAAAGATGGTTTTGTACAGCGTCTTCGATCGGGTTGTTTTGATATAGTTTATAGTATAAGTGGCTCCAAGATCCTCTTCAAAGATCATAAAAATCATATCTTCATCAAAGTGAGGAGCGTCGATGGCTAAATATGTAGGAGCCCATGTAAGTGCAGCTGGAGGTGTGGAGAACGCCCCTAAAAACGCTCAGGCTATTGGAGCTAGAGCGTTTGCTCTTTTTACGAAAAATCAAAGACAGTGGAGAGCCAAACCTCTTAGCAATGAGCAGATCGATCGATTTAGGGAGAATGTCCAAAGCGCTGGAATAGAGATGAAGCATATTCTTCCTCACGATAGCTATCTGATCAATCTGGGTCATCCACAAGATCAGCAGCGTCAAAAAAGTCTGGAGGCTTTTTTGGATGAGGTGTGGCGATGTGAGCAGTTAGGATTAGATAAGCTCAACTTCCACCCGGGAAGCCATTTGCGAAAGATCAGTGAGGAGGAGTGCCTAGATCGCATAGCTGATGCCATGAATGAAACTCTCAAGCAGAGCAGCTCTGTGACTTTGGTGATAGAAAATACCGCAGGACAGGGGAGCAATCTAGGCTATAAGTTTGAACATTTGCGCTATCTTATCGATCGGTCTATCGATCGATCGAGGGTTGGAGTCTGTTTGGATACTGCGCATATGTTTGCTGCTGGATACGATATTCGTACCCGCGAGGCCTATGAGGCGACTATGGAGGAGTTTGAGAGGGTTGTAGGATTTGAGTATTTACAGGGTATGCATCTTAATGACTCCAAGGCCGCTTTTGGCTCAAGGGTCGACCGCCATCATTCTTTGGGCCAGGGCGAGATCGGTCTAGAGGCGTTTGGATATATCATGAATGACGAGAGACTTTGCGATATACCATTGATTTTGGAGACGATTGATGATACTATCTGGGATAAGGAGATAGAGCTTTTATATAGTTTTATGGAGTAGCCATGGAGTTTTTAAAAGATTTTTTAAAAGCGAAGGATCTTAGGAGTGCCAAGATCTTTTCCCATTTAAAATGTAGCGTCGAAGAGGCTAAGATCTTACAGCTTCTGACCAAGCGCTACGTGGAGGGTGAAGATGAGGTCAATGTCTATGATATCGTTAGTGAACTCTACGGCCAAGACGATTTTGTCTATCTGGAGAAGCTAGATCTTATCAAGCATCTTTTAGATCTTGGTTGGATTGTCCATGGAGGCTTTGGGACTCTCAAGGGCAACGACCACACCAAGCTAGAGCTCTTGCACAGCGATATCGCTTTGAGTGTGCCTTTTTTGCGTCTTTTGGAGGAAGGAAACGTAGATCTGGCTCTTCCAGAGATCAAACCCTACAACGATCATCTAGACTATTTTCAAGACCAGTTCTTTCGTATCGAACTTTATCAAAAGATCGCTAGCTCACGCCAAAACTACAGTGCCGATACTCCCACTATCAAGAGACTCCAAAACAAACTGGCCCTTTTGGAGAAGCGGATCGAGGAGCGTTTGGCCCAGAGCCAAAAAGAGATGGAGGTAGAAAGACTCTTTGAGGAGTATGAGCTGGATAAAAAGGAGCAGATCATCTTTTTGGCTCTATTAAAAGAGGAGTATGCCGGCAATGAGGGTGGCCTAAGAGAGATGAACGCTTTGGTGGAGCTTGTGAGCTTCAATGAGTATGAGCGGATCGAAAATAGAACTCTTCTAGAAGACAGCGCCAGACTCATTGCCAATGGATTGATCGACTATGAGGAGATGCTCACGCCATTTGGAGGGATCTCAAGGAGTTTTTTCATCACGGAAGAGGTGATGCAGCGTATTATCCATCCAGACAAAAAGCGCTCCAAGAAGCTCAAGCTTCAAAATCTCATCAAAGAGCAAGATATCTTTGAGCTGATCGAGCCAAAGACCACCTTGGAAGATGTGGTGCTCCATCCGCAGACCAAGAAGACTCTAGAAGCGCTTTTGAAGCAGATGGACAAAAAGGTGGCAGAGCGTCTAAAACGGTGGGGCATCAAGCCCAAAAAAAGAGGTGTCGATGCTAGAATCATCTTCTATGGCCCTCCTGGTACAGGCAAGACCCTCACAGCCCTTTCCTTGGCCAGATCACTTAAAAAGCCGGTTTTGAGCTTTGACTGCTCGAAGATCTTGTCTATGTATGTGGGTGAGAGTGAAAAGAATGTCCGCAAGATCTTCGATACCTACAAAGATCTCAGCCAAAAGGCCAAGACCCAGCCGGTCCTGCTGCTCAATGAGGCGGATCAGTTCTTGAGTGCTAGGAGTCATGCTCCAGGCAGTAGCGCAGACAAGATGCACAACCAGATGCAAAATATCTTTTTGGAGCAGATCGAGAATTTTGAGGGTGTCTTGATCGCTACGACCAATCTGCTTGAGAGTATCGACCAGGCTTTTTCAAGACGGTTCAATTACAAGATAGAGTTTAAAAGACCAAACTTCCAAGAGCGGTTGAGGCTTTGGCAGATGATGTTGCCAAAAGAGGCCCAATATGAGGAGGGATTTGATCCTCACAAGCTAGCTAGCTTCGATTTGACAGGAGGGCAGATCAATCTAGTCATCAAAAATACCGCCTATAAAGTGGCTATCAAAGATGAGCCTATCTTTACTCTCAAAGATTTTATCGAAGAGATTGAAAAAGAGAAGATCTCCGCTTTTGGCGATGAGAAATCTTTAGGATTTGTACGATAACACTCTTGTAACATTAAGAAACATCTATAAAAGAGTTTAATGGCTCCTAAGCGCCATTAAACTCCTTTAAAAATCTTTTTGTTACACTTGCAGTTAGATAGCATCGGTGCGTAGCGCCAGAAAAAAGGAGTCTGGATGATGAGTCATATGGATGTGGCACACCCATATTTTGGTGCCTTTTTACTTTTTGTCATTACGGCTGTGGCCTTTACTGCGACGACGGCTGCGGCAAGATTTGTGAGTCGACGACTAGCCAAGCTCGACACGGAAAAGCTCAAGGTAGCTATTTATGAGTGTGGGCCTGAGCCTGACAAGCAGCCCAATAAGATCTCAGCGCAGTTTTATCTCATAGCTCTTCTTTTCATTCTCTTTGACGTAGAGATCATCTTCATGTTTCCTTGGGCGGTGGACTTCAAGATTCTTGGATGGTTTGGATTTGCGGAGATGATACTCTTTATTTTACTACTTGCGATCGGATTTGTATATGCATGGAAGAAAGGAGCGTTGGAATGGCACAGCATCAGGTAAATTATGCGGCAAGCGGGGGCCTGCCGGTCGCGTTGACCACTGTGGACAAGCTGGTCAACTGGGGCCGGACCAACTCTTTGTGGGTTTTGACCTATGGGCTTGCGTGTTGCGCTATTGAGATGATGGCATCGGGTGCTAGCCGATACGATTTTGACCGGTTTGGTGTCATCTTTCGTGCCAGTCCTAGGCAATCGGACGTGATGATCGTGGCTGGGACCTTGACGAAGAAGCATGCGGAGTTCATCAGAAGACTCTACGACCAGATGGCCGAGCCCAAGTGGGTCATCTCTATGGGGAGCTGTGCCAACACTGGCGGGATGTTCAATACTTACGCCACGGTCCAGGGGGTCGATCGAGTGATCCCGGTCGATATCTATCTGCCAGGATGTGCGCCTAGACCAGAGACGCTCCAATACGCGGTGCTGCTACTGCAAAAGAAACTACGAAAGCGATCTATTTTTCAAAAACAAAAACCAAAAAGGCTTGTGTAATGAGACCTTATAAGCCAAAGAAGAATGTCCAAAAACAGTCCTACTACAACGACAGATTTTGGGTAGCTCCAAGAGTGCCCCAGGAGGCGGTGGAGAGCGACGAAATCTTCGCCGAGGATTTCAAGAGTCTCTCCAAGACCAGAAAAGTCAAAGAGGCCTATTTGGAGCGGGGCCAGATGGTACTCATCATCAACGCCAAGGACAACGTGACCATCCTCAAACATCTCAAAGAAAAGCTAGGTTACGATGTGCTAAGTGAGATGAGCGCGATCGATTATTTGGCTCAGGATGGGGAGTTTGAGATCTTCTATCAGCTTTTGAGTATGCAAAAACGAAGACGGGTACGGGTAAAGTGCCGTATCAAAGAGAACGAAGCGATACAGAGCGTGGAGTCTCTCTTTCGTAGTGCGGACTGGAGTGAGCGGGAGATGTATGATATGTTTGGCATCAAGGTCAACAACCATCCATATCTCAAGCGTATCTTGATGCCGGATGACTGGGTAGGGCATCCCCTTCGCAAATCCTATCCCCTCCATGGCGACGAGGCGGCCCAGTGGTACGAAGTGGACAAGATTTTTGGCAAGGAGTATCGTGACATCATAGGTCCCGAGCAGCGTGACGCGGCCTATATCAGTACTACCGATACCTGCAACTTCGCCCGAATCAAGCATGAAGTGCCTAGATGCGCCGATCCAAACAGTGAACCAGAGCGCATAGAGAAATTCAATGACGACGCGCCATTGGTAGAGACCTTTGATCTTACCAAATCTAAAATTGTCGATAGAACACGATAGGGGCTGGTGATGCAACAAAGAAATAGACTTGAGCCATATTTTGAGAATCTTGTCTTTGAGCGAGACGACAATACCATGGTGATCAACTTTGGTCCTCAGCACCCCTCCGCCCATGGGCAGCTTCGCCTTATTTTGGAGATGGACGGGGAGCAGGTCAAAAAGGCGGTGCCCGATATCGGATATCTGCACCGTGGGATGGAGAAGATGGGTGAGAATATGATCTACAATGAATTCTTGCCCACGACCGACCGAATGGACTATATCGCCGCTACATCCAACAACTACGCTTTCGCTTTGGCGGTAGAGCGTCTTTTGGGTATTGAGGATAAGGTCCCTAGACGAGCCAAGGTCATTAGGATGATGCTGCTTGAGCTCAACCGTATCATCTCCCATCTCTTTTGGCTTGCGACACATGCGCTGGATGTAGGTGCGATGAGTGTCTTTTTGTACTGTTTTCGAGAACGTGAGTATGCCATGGATCTCATGGAGGACTATTGTGGTGCTAGGCTCACCCACAGCGCCGTGCGGATCGGAGGAGTACCTCTAGATCTGCCAGAGGGCTGGCTCGATCATCTCAACTGGTTTTTGAGCAAGCTTCCCGAGCAGATCGAACTCTATGAGGGGCTCTTGACCAAGAACCGCATCTGGCGTATGCGTTTGGAAAATGTGGGTGTTGTGCCGCCTGAGATGGCCAAGAGCTGGGCTTGTAGTGGTATCATGCTCCGAGGAAGTGGTATAGAGTATGATATACGAAAAGAAGAGCCCTATGAGCTCTATGACGAAGTCGATTTTGACATACCCGTCACCGATAGATGCGATAGCTACGGCAGGTACCTGCTCTATATGGAGGAGATGCGCCAAAGTATCCGAATCCTCCAGCAACTCATCCCCATGTACAAAGAGACCGAGCCCTACTTGATGGCACATGCGCCTGAGTATATCAGCGCGCCAAAAGAGGACATCATGACCCAAAACTACTCCTTGATGCAGCACTTTGTGCTTGTGACCCAAGGAATGAGACCGCCGGTGGGAGAGGTCTATGTACCCACCGAATCGCCTAAAGGAGAGCTTGGCTTTTTTATCAGAAGCGAAGGAGAACCCTATCCCTATCGGCTCAAGATCCGAGCGCCAAGTTTTTGGCATACGGGAATTTTGCAAGATCTCTTGCCAGGACACTATTTAGCCGACGTGGTGACCATCATCGGGTCCACCAATATCGTCTTTGGCGAAATCGATAGATAAGGACGCCCAATGGTCAGATATGATCTTAGACATCTCCATGAAAATTTTTATGATCGCATGAACGAACTTTTAGACAATAATGTCAAAAGCGGTGAGGTGGCCATATTTTTGTTTGAAGTAGTGAGCAACGGCAAAGAGAACTTTGAAGCGGTACAAAAGAGCGCCGATCTTATCAAGAGTCGTGGTGATGAGCTGCTCAACTCCTTAAAATTCAATGAAGTGGACTGGACGATCGTCGTTCGAAAAAAATAACGGAGCGTTGTTGTGAGTAAAGTATATTTTTCATGCTGGAAAGACGAGCTGATAGACAACCGAGGCAAGCCCAAGGAAGAGTGGGCTGAGTCGGCCTACAACTTTCCGGTCCACTACAACATCGATGTCGATTCCAAAGCTTTCATAGGCTGGGCGGGATTTGCTCTGTTTGATGAAGATGTGGATGTGGTCAAGCTTGCTACGGAGTATGCCGCCCAGTATCAAGTCTATTCGGAGGCTTGCGGACGCTGTGCTCCTGGACGATGGGGAGGGCGAATTCTTTTTGATCTCTTTGACAAAATTGCTAGAGGTGAGGGAGAAAGAGCCGATGTGGAGCATCTCAAAGAGGTCTCCAGGACTATGATGGAGACTAGCAAATGTGAGATTGGCCGAACGGTACCCAAGCCTCTTTTGGATATTTTGACCCATTTTGAGGATGAGATCGATGAGCTCATCACACACAAAAAGCCCTCCAAACACTACCACAATCCAGATATCACCTATATCTCAAAAGTGACAGCTCCATGTATGGATGCATGTCCTTCTCATGTGGATATTCCAGCCTATATAGAGGGTGTGCGAGATCTTCGCTGCGACGATAGTCTCAAAGCCACAAGAAAGACCATGCCTTTGGCCCATACATGTGGGCGAGTCTGTCCCCACCCTTGTGAGGATGAATGTAGGCGGGCCAACCTGGATGAGCCGATATCTATTATGGAGCTCAAGCGTATCGGTGCTGATTTTGAAGATGAGCATGGTATGTTTTGGCTCCATCCCAAAGAGCAAAAGCCTCTCAACGGTAAAAAGGTGGCAATTATTGGCGCTGGTCCTGCTGGGCTTGCTGGGGCCTACTATCTGGCTCTTGAGGGTGTGGCTTGTGATGTCTACGAAGAGCTGCCGGTCCTTGGGGGTGAAGTGG